>NZ_JBHVQS010000079.1:0-34066 GCF_042886435.1 Streptomyces sp. NPDC058000 | reverse complement strand
TCACACAAAATCACACCAACCCCCACACCTGTCTTTGAAGTACTTAGCCCCGACGTGCGGTACGCAGGGGGGCGCCCCGGCCCTTCCCCGGGCCGGGGCGCACCCGTGCGTACGGCCTCGGTGAGAGGGGGAGGGGAGCTCTTCCCCCGCTCTCCGGACGGTGTTGAATGAGCCGTGTCCAGGGCGCGACGAATGTGGTGCCGGATATGGCGCGGGAGGGGTGGCTGTGCGCGTTCTGGGGGACCGCTACGAGCTGGTGTCGTTCGTGGGTCGCGGCGGCATGGGGGAGGTGTGGGAGGGCCGGGACCGGGTGATCCGGCGTCGGGTCGCGGTCAAGCTGCTGCCGTACCGCCGGGGCGGCGAGTTGAGCACGGAGCTGTTCTTCCGCGAGGCGCGCACGGCCGGAGGGCTCAGCCACCGCGGGGTCGTCACCGTTTACGACATGGGCCAGGACCCGGGCGACGGCACGCTGTTCCTGGTCATGGAGTTCGTGGAGGGCCGGGACCTGGCCGCCGTGCTGCGCGAGGACGGTCCGCCGGCGGTGCCGGTCGCGGTGGACTGGGGTGTGCAGGGCGCTGCTGCGCTGGCCGCAGCCCATGATGCGGGCATCGTGCACCGGGATCTGAAGCCGGCGAACCTCATGCTCACGTCGGGCGGCGACATCAAGATCCTGGACTTCGGCATCGCCCGCTTCATGGTGGCCACCGACAAGTCCAGCAAGGTCATGGGCACCCTCGCCTACATGGCGCCCGAGCGGTTCCGGGAGCACAGCGGCGACGCCCGGACGGACCTGTACGCGTTCGGCTGCGTGCTGTACGAACTCCTCACCGGCGACACCCCGTTCAGCGCGGCGGACCCGGTGTCGATGATGACCGCCCACCTCCAGCAGACGCCCACCCCGCCCGGTGAACTCCGTCCCGGCGTCCCGGCGGCGCTCGACGACCTGGTCATGCGGCTGCTGGCCAAGGACCCCGCGGACCGCCCGGCATCGGCGGCCGACGTCCGCGACGCGCTGCGCGCACCGGGCATCGCCTCCGGGGCCGACCCGGCGCCGCCCTCCGCCGCCGAGGTGCCCAGCACCGCACCGGCCCGCGATACGCCACCCCTCCACACGCCGCCCCCGGTCGAGCGCACGCCGACCGAGCACACCCCGGGCGGCCCGGCCGCGGACGCCGGTCCGGGGCCTTTCGCTGACCGGCACCACCTCCCCACGCAGACGGCGCCGCCGCCCGAGCCCGCGCACCGGCCGGCCGCCGGCGGCGAGCCGGCACCGGACCCGCTCCCCGGCCGGCGCCGCGCCCTACGGCTCGGTCTCGGAGCGGCCCTTGCGGCCGGAGTGACCGGACTGGCGCTGTTTCCCTGGGGAGACGGGCAGGACGGCTCGGCGGCAGGCGGCACCGGCACGGGAGCCGGCGCTCCGTCCGGTACGTCGGCGCACGGCGCCCAACCCTGGCACTACTACGCCTCCACGCTCGTTCCGCGCGGGCCCGCACTCTCCGGTGGCGTGCTCTACCTCTTCGAGGGGGGTATCTGGATCCACGCCGTGGACGCCCTCACCGGCGAGAAGCGGTCGAGCGTCACCGTGTACGGCGCCGAGCTGCCCAACGGGTTCCTCGCGGCGGCCGGCGGAATGCTGTTCGTGGGCGGTGCCAAGGGCAAGCTGTACGCGGTGAAGAGCACCGGCGGCAGCCCGACGTGGACGTTCACCGCCGGCAACGACATCGGCTGCGCTCCCACCGTGGCCGGCAAGCTGGTCCTGGTCGGCAGCCTGGACAAGTCGCTGCACGCCCTGGACACCGCCACCGGCACCGAGAAATGGTCCTTCGCCACGGGGGGCTTCGTCCTGTCCCCGGTGACGGTGGCTCACGGGACGGTCTTCGTGGGCAGCGACGACCGGAACTTCTACGCTGTGGACGCGGCCACCGGCGCCAGGAAGTGGGCGTTCCGGGCCGGCAGCACGTTCCGGGCGACCGCCGCCGTGGACCGGGGCGTCGTCTACGTCCCCAACAACGACCAGACCCTGTACGCCCTGGACGCGGCCACCGGAGCGAAGAACTGGGCCGTCCCCCTGGGCGGCGGCACCAAGCCCGACGCCAACGACTTCCCGTCCTGCCCGGTGGTGGCCGACGGGACGGTTTACGTCGGAGGTCGCGACAACCTCCTCCACGCCCTGGACGCGAAGACGGGCCGCACCAAGTGGACCTACGGCATCTCCGGCGACTTCAGGCCGACGACACCGGCCGTGGCGGACGGCACGGTCTACGTGGGCAACCGAGCGGAGCCCTACGGGACCCTCTGCGCCGTCGACGCGTCGACCGGCCGCAAGCGATGGTCCTTCAGGACCGGTTCCGCGGTGGGCGACATCGGTGCACCGGTCGTGGCCAACGGCCTGGTGTACGTCGCCAACAGGGACGGCCTGTACGCCGTTGTCGCCACCACGGGTCAGGGCCGCAGCTGACGCCTGCCCCGACCCGTCGGCTGGATGCCGCCGTCGAGCAGCTGCGGGCACTGCCCGCCGATCAGCGCGAGCATGAGGTCCTGGACGAGGACGTCGCCCGACTATCCCCGCTCAAGCACACCAACCTGAACGTCCTTGGTCGCTACAGCTTCCGCGGCTCCGGCCCGGCCGGCGGGGCGCTTCGGCCTCTGCGCGACCCAGCCGAGACGGACGACGACGAGGGCGCCGAGGACTGACTGCCGCAGCCGTCAGCCACACTGAGGCGATCAGCCAGCGGGCGTCAGCGCGGCGCCGTCGTACTGCTCGACGGCCCAGGGCAGTACGACGCAGGCCAACAGGAACCACTCGACTCGGTTACCTCAGCCCCATCGAATGCGAGGAGAAGCACGACGCCAACCACGCGACGGCCGAACAAGTGAACCTGAGACCCCGTCACCCCCTTCTGATCAGCTCACCCGCACCTCCCGCACACCGGGGGAAGCTCAGACCCGTTCGAGCGAGAAGAGCTGCGTAACGTCACTGGCCCATTCCGTCAGGGTGATCGAGTGACCGTCGACGGTCCAATACAGGGCTGGGCCGGGGGGCGGGACGCGGATAGCGAAGACCCCAGTGGTGATCTGTACGATCTCCCAGGCCAGGCTGGTGGGGTCGATGCCCTCGTCGCTGATAGTGATCACCTGGTTGCTTTCGCCATAGGCGTATAGCCAGGTTACGTGGTTCCTGATGGTGCTTTTGGTCCCGTTCGTGCCGATTTCCCACTGCTCGAAGGCGGCCGCATGAGTAGCGTCGACGATGACCGACCCGCGCTGCGGCTCCTCCGGGTTGGGGAAGCTCTTCAGTGTCCAGCCTTGGTTGGCGATCCGGTAGACGGTTGCGAGCCCCTCTCGGCGTCCGCGCCGAAGCTCGGTTTCTGTAGGCGGAGCGGCCGCGGCGGCCGTGCTGCCGAGGGCGGCGAGCAGGCCCCCGGCACCCACGGTGAGGGCAGCGCGGCGGGACAGATTCATGGTCATGGCGTAGTTCCTCCTCAGAGCCTCATCGGGGCTCGATGTGAGGATCAGGTTCCGCTCCCCGCCATGCCAGTGACCAGGATGTTTTCAGCCCAACCCGCCTTATTCGGAAGGTTCATCACAGAGAGCTATTTATCGAACATTTGCCGCAGGCGGGATCGGGGCAGCGGGGATCGCTGCCAGAGAAGCCGAAACGGCTGGGTTCGCTGTCAAAAGCCTCGGTTGGATGACAAAGCGACTGGCTTCACTGTCCAAGGACACGGGGTGTCCCGTCACAAAAGATCTGGTCCGTGATCAGGGCTGCGACCTGCGGCGGCCAGATGGGTTGAGACGCCGAGATGGCGGTTTTCTCAGATGATCTGGTCCCGCAGCCGCTCGACCTACGGGCCGAGCCCGCCGATCGGCAGGTAGGGCTCGATGAACTTCCACTGCTCATCACTGAGTTGCCTGCGCATCACGCCCAGCGTTCCACCGGGTTCCGTCGCCGTCCAAGGGCGGAACCCGAAGATTGATCACAACGTCACACAGACCCTAGTGGCCGGTGGCAAACCGGTCGGCGGCCTCGTCGATAACGTCGTCGGCCACCTCGTCCCGGGCCGTCAGACCGGCCGTCCACAGCGGCATCAGCCAGAACGTCACCAGGGCGACGACCAGAACGGCCGGCAGCGCACCCGCGGGGATCGTGCTGCCCACCCAGTGCAGCGCGCCGACGGCGAGGACCACGCCGAAGAGCATGGCGACGGAGATACGGTGGGCAAGGGCGTGGACCCGCTGCCGCTCGGCGAGTTGACGCTCGTCGAGGACGCGGGCGCGCAGTTCCAGCAGTCCGCGGGTGGAGCCGTTGATGATGCCCGTCGCTATGCACCACCGCGGCAGCACGACGAGCACTCCGGCTACCATCAGCCACGGCTGGCGCGCCACGTCTGAGCGGCGCGGTAGTCGAACCGCATGTACTTGGGGAGCTGAGCAATCGGGGCCGACTCCGAGTGGGACTCGGCTGGCACGGCCAGATACTGCCCGCTCTGGTGATTCTTGATCCGGTACCCGATGCCGTCCTCGATGAGAGCGGTCACAAGTCTCTCCCTGCACGTCGATGATCAGATTGCACTCACGGTACGTGTCGTGACCGGGGGGGTAGCAGAGAGCAATTTCAGCCAGATGCACAGGCACTGCTGCGGCCACCTGGGCAACAGATGCGTACGGCGCTGCGAGCCGAGAACCGTCGCAGGGCTACACGCTGGAAGCCGAAGTGGCCAGCAGTCAGGCGGCCCAGCCGACGGAGGAGACGTTGCTGTAAGCGTCGTAGTCGGAGCCGAGGTCGGGGATGAGATCGTCCCAGACCCGGTCCAGGGCCTCGGCGTCGTCCGCCAGCCACGCGTCGACGGCCGCGTCCCAATAACGGGGGCGGACGGTGAGGGGGCGGGTGTTCAGGTCGCGTTGGTGGCGGGCCTCGACGTGGGTCTGGTCGACGGGGTTGATCTCGATGCGGGTGCCGCCGCGCGCCATCAGGCGGCGTTTGAGGTAGGCAGTCCTCGTCCGACTGACATTTCGTCATCACCAGGCCCGCACATCGCCAGACCCAACGTAGGCAAGGGACCCGCTCGCCGAGGCCGACTCCACCGGGACCAAGACGACGTCGAGTGGGACCACCCGCTCCGTGCCGCCCCAAGGCCAAGGGCCAACAGCACAGCGCAGCGGAACACCGTTCCCCTCCCGGGGACACCCCTCCCCCATAGGGGAACCGTCTTCACCACCACAACCCGTCAACAGCACCCCTCGCCCCCTCGCGTCCGCCGGCGCCGACCCGCTCGCAGCCGGCTCGGGGCCAAGGGCAAGGAGAGGACCAAGGCGACGAGGCCCGGAGCCAGTACCGGCGGCCGACAGTCGACCACCGGCCACGACAGAGCCGAGGAGACAGCCGGAGCAGGCGGCAGCAGGGTCAGGACGCAGCCGCGGCGGCCAGGGCGGAGCCCAAGCCGCAGGCCCGGAAGCGGGCCGGCGCGGCCAGATGACGCCGCTCGCTCCGCGAACGGCCGAGCCGAGCGACGGCCAAAGCGCCGCGGCCGGGGAACACCGGCCAACGGGTACGACCCTGACGTGGCGACAGTGGCACGGGCCCGGACGACGACCAGAGCACGGGCGATGGCAGCTGAGAGCCGGCTCAGGGCCCCGGCCGGGCCCGGCCGACCGGCAGGGACCACGTAGCGCAGTGCGGTTGCCAGCGTGCGCGGCTAACGTCGGGTAGATGACAACTCGCGTACGGTGCCTCACTATCCCAGCCCGGAATCCTGCAGCACTCGCCCGGTTCTGGGGCGGGGTGTTGTTCCGCCCGGTGATTGACGGCAGTGACGGACTCCACCTGCAGATGGTCGAGGGGAATGAGCCGCAGGCGCTGTACTTCACACCGTCGGCGGCCCGATCGTTTCCAGGCGACGGCCCGTTCCTGAGCGTCGGGGCGTTATGCGGCACGATCGCCGACGAGGTCGGACGGCTCGTTTCCCTCGGCGCCCAGCTTCTCGATGAGCAACCCGGCGATCTGCGTTCGGTGATGATGCTGGACCTGGAAGGCCACCCGTTCCGGGTCGAGTTGAGCGAAGAGGAACTCCTCGACGAAGAGGTCGCCCCCTTGCGGTAGCGACAGCGACGGCCGCGCACCGTACTGTCTGCGGCAGTGTTCAGCTGCGGCTCCCGCTCCGCCTGATCACGGCACCTGCCGTCGCACGAGCAGGAGGCCGGACCACGAGAAGAAGACCGGGCGCAAGTGGCCGGCCTGCTGGGCGATCCTGCTTCCCACGGCGCGGATCGTTCGACCAGACTGCGGTTCGCATGGGTGGCAGACGTAGGAACAGGTGGGTCAGGAAGATATTCGCCGTAGCGGTTCCTCCCGACTCTGCCAGCGCGGTCACTCGGCGACCCCCCTGGTGAGCAGCACCACGGTGACAAACGTCCGATACAGTCCGATCGCGTCGTCGTCGGTGACGTGCACGGTCAGCTCGTCGTCGTCCGGCACCACCCCGTTGATCCATGTCGCCATCTCGGCGAGGTCGGTGTTGCGGAAGCGGATGGTGAGCGTGGCGGGGAGTGCGATCCGAGGTGGCTGCGTGCCGGGCAGCCGCTGGATCGCGTCATGGGCCTTCTCCCTGATCAACTCACGTGCTTCCTCGGGGTGCATGCTGTCCGCCGCGAAGCGTGACACCGAGGTCTTGATCACCGCCGAGCAGATGCCCGGACACAACGGCCTGATCTCCTCGGTGGTGGTCCGGTCACCTGTGATCAATACGACCGGCACCCCGTGCCCGAGCGCAACCAGCGCGTTGATGCCGCTCTCCCCCACGGGCGTGCCGTTCAGCCATACACCGGCAATGGCCCGGGGATTGTAGGTATGGGAGAGCGTCGACGGGGCCCCAGCCATCGAGCCGTGGTACGAGACGAAGAAAACTCCGTCGAACGAGGCGTCGAGGCCCTGCATCATGTACAGCGGCTTGTGCCGGCCGGACAGGTACCGGGCCCGGCCGGCAAGCGCGTCCGGCCTGAGATTGGCCATCGCCGCATGCGAGTCGTTGACCAGGAACTCGGTCGCCCCCGCGGCCATCGCGCCCTCGATCGCGGCATTGACCTCCTCCTGGAGCAGGCCGCAAAAGTACTCGTACCGGGAACCTCCTTGCCTGCACTGCTCCCACTCGACGACTCCCGCGGTGCCCTCCATATCGGACGAGACAAAGATCTTCACAGCCACTCCTCGGACGCGATGGGCACACCGCCGCCACTGTGAACCCGACGGCACCTGCGGGAAAGAGGCCGTAACCGGCCAGGAACCGGCCCCGCTGCCACGCCGGCACAGCATCGTCCAGAGCGCGGCGGCGGACGCGGCGCAGTGGGCGACCGAGCGGCAGGCGGGCGCAGGCGGACACCAGGCAGGCGGACGCGCCTCGTACGCCTGCGGACCAGAGCGGGCCCCGCCGGGCCCGCGGCACGGCCGGCGCAGGCGCACCGGGCAGACACCGACGTGCAAATGAGCGGCAGGACGGCAGGGCGGGGCGACGACGCAGGACAGACGGCCGGAAGGTACACGAGCCGCTGCGCGATGGGCCCGAACAGGCCAGCCCAGACGAACGGCAACGCACAGCGGATGCGCTGCCGGCAGCAACGACGACCGCTGCGGGGCGCGCTCGTACGGGGGCAAGGAGTCACCGAACCCGGCGGTCTTCCATAGGGGCAGCCCTCAGTTGCTCGTCGCGGCGCGCAGTAGTGCCAGGAGCTTGTTGGCGGCGTCGGCGACCGGCTGCCCCAGCTGACTGAGCGACAGAGCTGACCGGCCGGCCCGCCGAGAGACGACCCGGCACGCAGCGCGGGAAAGACGCCGGAGAGGACACTGGATTCACTCTGGCCCACGCTCAGCAACTGGCCTCGGAGGAGAGAGTTGCCGCCAACGACGTGGCACTCCTGGTGGCGCCGCCTTGGGCGTCGAGGCGGCTTGCGACGGTGCGGTCGGCACGGGTGTCCCCGCGCTCAGATCTTCGGCACCCCACCCCGCGGAGGCCTCGTAGCCGGGTGCCAAGGCTGCGTGGGCCGAGATCTAGATCGCCGGAGACGAGGGGGACGCCGAGCAGGCGGCAAGGTCAGACGACTTCGATACCCGCTGCTCCCGTCCTGCGACTTCCTCGCCGAGCCCTGGTCACTCTGATCGTGTCGCTGCTCGTCCCCGTCACGCCGGTCCGTGACCACAGCCGGTCACGGCACGGAGCGGTCTGGATCTTCGCCGGCTGTGTCGCCCCCCAGATGATGGCGCTGCGTGTTTGCCCGCCGACGGTGCGTAGACCTCATATCCGACTGTGACGGAGGAAATAGCGCATTAGCCGTGACTCTGAGCATGCTTCCCCGGGGGTCAGCGAGAGAGCGAGAACGGCAATGTCCATTCCCCGCCAGTCCAAATCCTTGACGGCCGGTGTGTTGGCCGTCACCACCTTTGTGGTGACGGTGTGCGGTGTCGGTGGCGCCGCAGCGTCCCAGCCCGACGACGCCAAGGGCAGGAACACTTCTGCCCCGGCGCTGCCCGCGCACTTCGCGCAGCAGAAGGTCCGGTGGACGTCCTGTGGCGTGGACGTCACCCCGAAGGCCGTGCCCGGTGCGGAGTGCGGCTGGGTGAAGGTGCCGGTCGACTACGCAGACCCGGACGGGAAGACCGTCAAACTGCGGGTGTCGCGGGTGCGGGCCAAAGACCCCAGCCGTCGGCTGGGGTCGCTGGTTTTCAACCCCGGTGGGCCCGGCGAGGGTGGTGCGGGCTTCGTGGCCGATGGAGAGTGGCATGCCGGTGAAAAGGCTCGGGCCCGCTACGATCTGGTCGGCTTCGATCCGCGGGGCATAGCCGGTTCCGGGCAGATCAGGTGCCCCGACGGTGCGCCGGATGAGCCCCAGAACCTGCCGCGTACCGAAGCGGGGGCCGAGAAGGCGTTCGCCGACGCGACCCAGCGGGCCCAAGGTTGCCAACGGGCGAGCGGCGCCGTTTTCGCGCATATGGACAGCGTGAGCGTTGCGCGCGACCTGGACGTGCTGCGTACGGTCCTCGGCGACGCCAAGTTGAACTACACCGGCGTTTCCTACGGCACCTTCCTCGGCCAGCAGTACATGAAGCTGTTTCCCGAGAAGGTGGGCCGGATGGTGCTGGACGGTGTGGTCAACCCCGCCGCTGATATGCAGCAGGTCACCCTGATCGACGTCAAGACCTCCGAAAATGCGTTGCGTCGATACGCCCGAAGCCTCGTCGCGCGCGGCGATGACCGGCTGGGGGACACTTCCGGGGAGGTCGTGCGGCGGCTCGTCCGGTTCGCCAAGGAGCTGGAGCGGAAGCCGCTGCAGGCGGCCGACGGTCAGGAATTCACCGACGCCACCTTGTCCAGGTTTCTGAGAACGGCGCTGAATGATGAAGAGAGCTGGCAGCGACTGACCAACGCGCTGGTGGCCGCCTTGGACGGGGACGTGAGCGCCTTTGAGCATTTTGAATCCGGTACGGGCGGCGAGAGGCCGACACCGCAGGAGGAGCAGGCCGAGAAGAACACGTCCTTGAGCATGTCGGCGGTGCTGTGCCTGGACTCCCCGTCAGCGCCGAAGTCCCCGAAGGAGATGCTCCACACCGCCGACGCGTTCGCCAAACAATCGCCGCTCTTCGGTCGCATCTTCGCCTGGCAGATGATCGACTGCGCGACGTGGCCGCTCGCCCCCACCGGCGTAGTCGGGCCGATCAAGGGCTCCGGGGCCGCACCGGTGCTGCTGGTCTCGTACACCGACGATCCGCGAACTCCGCTCACGAACGCGCAGGCGGTGCAACGGCAGTTGGACAACAGCTCGCTGCTCGTACGCAAGGGCCGGGGGCACGGGGCGTACGCCTCGGAGAATCCGTCCACGTGCACCGACCGTGCCGTCGACAGGTATCTGGTCGGGGGAAAGCTACCCGACAAGGTCGCCAACTGCTTGAGCTGACCCGTTGAGGCCGGCGAATGTGCCAGGCGGGTGTCGGCGTCGATGATGACCTGCACGTTTGCCGAAGAAAGGTAGTTACGTGAGGAGGCGCCGACCTTCCGGTCACGGACCGGGATCGGGGCTTTGCCCTTCATCGTGGACACCGGTTGTCATGCGGCGGTGGCCAGCGTAGTTGATCGCTGCTCGTAGGCGATCGGGCTGATCTGGCCGAGGCGGGAGTGCCGCCGCCCGGTGTTGTAGCGGGTCGCCCGGCGGAAGACCGCGAGGCGAGCCTCACGGGCCCCGTTCCACAGCTTCCGTCCCTGGAGCGTCTCGCGTTTCATGGTCGCGTTCAGGCTCTCCGCGGCGGCGTTGTCCGCGCTCGTGCCCACCGCGCCGCGTGACCTGGTCACGCCGAGCTCCGAGCAGACCAGGGCGAACTCCTTCGACACATATTGCGCCCCGTTGTCGCTGTGGAAAATCGCCCCGCGAAGACCGCCGGCGCCACGGGCCGCCGCGGCGGCCCTGAGCGCGTCGGTGACCAGACAGGTGCGCATGTGGTCGGCGATCGACCAGCCTGCCAGCCGCTTCGAGTGCAGGTCCAACACCGTTGCCAGATACAGGAATTGACCATTTCCAACAGGGAGATAGGTGATGTCTCCCACGTACTTGGTGTTCGGCGCCTGGGCGGTGAAGTCGCGCCGCAGCAGGTCCGGCACCGGCGTCGCCGACGGCTCGGGAATGGTGGTGCGCACCTTCTTGCGCAGGTGCAGCCCGACGATGCGGAACTTGCGCATGACGCGCTCGACACGCTTGTGGTTGACCGGCCTCCCGGCATCCTTCAGCTCGGCGGTGACGCGCGGGACCCCGTAGGTGCCGTCCGATTCCCGGTGGATCCGGGCGATGCGCTCGGCGAGCTCGGCGTCCGCCCTTGCCCGGCCGGCCCGTGCTTCCGCGCCAGCCAGCCACGGGCAGAAACCGGACCGAGAGACCTGCAGCATCCGGCACAGCCGCCTGACGCCGAAGACGTCACGGTGATCGTCGACGAACTGGAAGCGGCTGCCCACCAGCTGGTCTCCGCCGCAAAATACTTCGCGGCCCTCCGCAGGATCTCCCACTCGAGTTCGAGTTCCTCCACCCGCGCCCGCAGCTGCCGGTTCTCCTTCTCCATCGCAGTGGCCTCCACGGCCCCGGGCCGGGCGGCCTGCTCGGCATCCCGCACCCAGGTGCGGAGCGTCTCGTGGTTGACGCCCAGGTCCTTGGCCACCGACGCATACGTCCCACCCGGCCTCGAGTGGTACAGCGCGACGGCATCGGCCCGGAACTCAGGCGAGTACTTCGACGTCCCCAACGGGAACTCCTGTCCTATGGATCATCACGATCCAATGATCAGGGTGTCCACGACCAAGGGGAAACGCCCGTCATCGAGCCAGGGCAGCGGCTCGCCGGACGGCCGCCCGAAGGTGTCGCCGAGGTAGCCCAGTTCCACACTGGCCACGTGTTTCACCAGGCCCAGGAGGTTCGTGCCGGTCGGCGTCAGCGGGCGGCGGATGTCGTACTCCGAGAGCCCTTCGAGCTTCCACAGCAGGGCATCACGGGCGGACTGCAAGTAAAAGTGAAGGTCAGCCTTGGCATCTGATGCGGTCATGCGGCCAGTCTGCCGCCCGCGCGATCTTTGTCCACCGCCTTTTCCACCGCTCGCGGCGAACCATCTGACACGACGAGCGAATCGGACCAGTTCACTTGAGACAGGGACCAGATCGACAGAGACGGGACATCAGGCGTTCGCCGCCGAACCGCCTCAAGGCCATCGAGCGAGAGACCGAAGTGGCCTGACAGCTGGGGACATTCCTTACATACGTAACTGGGGACCCAAGGCCGTACTCCGACACGTGGGGCTTATCCCGCGCACCCTCCACGGTAGGCGCAGGGTGTGACAGCCGGATTCGGGCTGGCAAGAGTTCGGCGCACGAGGCGTCACCAGAGCCCGGGGGAAGCAACGAGTGGCCCTGACCGGACGGCGCGGCCCCGGACGCTGAATGGACCGGACGGCAGCGGGATGAACGGGATTGCACGGAGCGGGAGTTGGAGACGAATGGCGACACGGGCGTACGGGAGTAGGCGGAACGGCCCGGCCGAGGCGTGGCGCCGCCGGTGGAAGGTTTTTACTGCCCTGTGCGCGGTTGACCGCTAAACGGTGGTCGTCGGGCTTCGGTGCGGAGGTGCCGTAGCTACAGCTGAGCCTTGGTTGTGGTCTTGATGCGGGTGTCCAGCAGTGCCCACACGCGGCGCCCGTCCGGCGCTGCGTCTGTTCCGCAGGAGGATGTGACGGCGGTTGCAGCGATGCGGGCCAGAACATCATCGTCTGGGGCAGGGTCGGGACAGTGGCTGAGCACGACGACGAGCGCCATCGCGTCCTGGTCTGCCACATGGACGCTAATCCGCTTTCCCTCATCCGCCACGGCCGCCTCGACCAGGAGTTGGCACACGCTCGTGACCGCTTCCTCGTCCGTTCGGTAGCCCCAGCCCCGAAGGGCCTCCGCCACGCGACCGCTGACTTTGCCGGCGGCCCATCGATCAGACGTGATCGTGAAGTTGCAGACCTGGCGGTTGCGAACTGTCATACGAGCTCGTGTGCGTGTGGCAAGGCGCCGGGTCTGCGGGCTGGGCAGCGGTAGGCCGGCGAGTGTTTCAGGGCGCGGAAGCTCGACCGGCCGCTTCGGAGGCGGAGGTGTCTTTGGAGGGTAAGAGGGCGGGACTTGGGGTCCCGTTGCATCCAGGGGGTCCATCTCCCCACTCTTGCGGTGGAAGACGATGTGTGGCAAGAGGACCTGGCAGGGGCTGGTCGGTCGGGTCCGGACAGCGTCGAGCGGCCTCGGCGCAGTTGCTCCACCTCGGCGGGAGGGGCGGTCGCGGGTAGGGCCTCGGCGACCTCAGCAGGCCCGGGCGTACCGGCGGATCTCCGGAGTCGTTCGCCACGCCGCGGCGGCAGGACGGACGAGCAGGTAAGCGGCCAGGAGCACGGCGTCACTGCTGGCCGCGCGGGCGGCAACGCGCTCGGTGGCCAGACAGGCGTTGTCCTGGGCACGGGGTGCCTCGGCGCTGGCGCAGGCCAGAGGAAGCCAGATCTCGTCCGCCTGGGTGGCCCCGACGAGCGCGCCGAGCGGCAGCCCGGCCGCGAGCGCAGCCGCCGGTATCCGCGCCCTCGCTGTCCGGGCCGGCTGAGGGGCGAAGGCGGCCGGCTCCCACGCGGCATCGCCCTCGCCCAGCCAGCGCGGAGGCGGTGCGGCGAGCGAAGGCCATGACGCCCCCGCGCTGCTGGCCGCCGGCGGGCCAGGCCGTGCCCGCGCAACTGAGCCCGAGGCAACGGCGGTGCGGCCTCTTGTGGTGTCGGACCGCCCATATCCTTGCAGTGTCTACGGCGTCAAATAGCGGGCGCCGAAGAACGGAGGCAGTACCCATGCTGATTGCTCAGCGTCCCGCGTTGACTGAAGAGGTTGTCGACGCGTTCCGCTCGCGGTTCGTGATCGAGCCGCTGGAGCCGGGCTTCGGCTACACGCTCGGCAACTCCCTGCGCCGTACGCTCCTCGCCTCGATCCCCGGTGCCGCGGTCACCAGCATGCGCATCGACGGTGTCGTCCACGAGTTCACCACGGTGCCGGGCGTCAAGGAGGACGTCACCGACCTGATCCTCAACATCAAGCAGTTGGACCTCTCTTCAGACTGCGACGAGCCGGTCGTGATGCACCTGCGCAAGCAGGGCCCGGGTCTGGTCACCGCCGCCGACATCGCCGTGCCGGCCGGTGTCGAGGTCCACAACCCGCACCTGGTGCTCGCCACGCTCAACGGCAAGGGCAAGCTGGAGATCGAGCTGACTGTCGAGCGCGGTCGCGGCTACGTCTCCGCCGTGCAGAACAAGCAGGTCGGCCAGGAGATCGGCCGGATCCCGGTCGACTCGATCTACTCGCCGGTCCTCAAGGTCACCTACAAGGTCGAGGCGACCCGTGTCGAGCAGCGCACCGACTTCGACAAGCTGATCGTCGACGTCGAGACCAAGCAGGCGATGCGTCCGCGCGACGCCATGGCCTCGGCCGGCAAGACGCTGGTCGAGCTGTATGGTCTGGCGCGCGAGCTGAACATCGACGCCGAGGGCATCGACGTGGGTCCGTCCCCGACGGACACGGCTCTGGCCGCCGAGCTCGCGCTGCCGATCGAGGAGCTGGAGCTCACCGTCCGCTCCTACAACTGCCTCAAGCGCGAGGGCATCCACTCGGTGGGTGAACTCGTGGCTCGATCGGAGGCGGATCTGCTCGACATGCGCAACTTCGGTGCGAAGTCGATCGACGAGGTCAAGGCGAAGCTGGCCGGCATGGGCCTGGCTTTCAGGGACAGCCCGTCCGGATTCGACCCGATCGCCGCCGCGTTCGGCGGTGGCGACGCGGACGCTGGGTTCGTCGAGACCGAGCAGTACTGACAGGGTCGCTCGTGAAACAGGTGGACGGCCGACAGTGCACCTGCGGCGATCATGTTTCATGAGTCGTAGCACACGACTGGACTCCTGAAACACTCCGAGTGCCCATCTCGCTCTCTATGGACCATTCGGAGGATCACGATATGAAGATCTCTGAAGCGGCATGGATCGGATGCCCTTCCATGGGGCAGCGTGCACTCCCGGGCGGCGGCGTACTCCGGCAGGCACCCCAGCGCACGCACCGCCGGATCGGAGCCCAACATGCCTCCGACCGGGTCGAGTTCCCCACCACGGCCGGATCGCCGTCGTCGACCTCGGGCACGGGCGCGGCGGCGGCCGGGCCGGGCGCGGGCGGCAAGCCGGTGGGGCGGGTCGGGGTCTCCGGGCACGAGCTGTCGTACATAGCCAACCGGGACTTCTTCATCGCGCTGCTGAACGAGGCCGTCGCCGACCTGCTCAACGCGCAGGCCCGCCGGGACATTTCCCAGGGGTCGGGCTCTGCCTGCTGATGCTTCGGGGCAGCAGCCTGAACAGGAAGTCCTCCCCGGCCGCTGCACGGCCGGGGCCGAAGAAGGTGCGCGCTTTCGGTGACCGCTCCGGGCCTGGAGACCGGGCCCGTCACTCCACGCGGCGGAGTTCGACGATGTGCCGCATCCCGCGGGTGTCCGTGCGGTTTTGGTACAGCCGCAGCGGGATGTCGGTCCCGGGGCGGGGCTCCGCCGCCGAGAGGGCGAAGGCCACGTTGTATTCGGTGCTGATGCCGCCGAGGTGTCCCTTCTTCGAGACGCCGGGCTCCTCCACCTGGTAGTCGAATTCCTCACCGGAATCGGGTGTCGCTTCGGCATGGGCGTTGAACTCAACAGAGCGGTTGTTGAGGTTCACGACGTACTCGTGGACCTCGGTGTGCGTCGCGTTGCCGCGCTGAAAGGTCGCCTCGACCCTGCGGGTGGTGCCGTCCATGAAGAAGCGGGCGGTCAGATCCCAGCTACCGCTTTCCGCGTAATTGGCCATCTGCCCCAGCGCGTCAGCGAAGTCACCTTCAAACGTGGGCTTGAGGACGCCGGTTGCCGGTTCGCGCTTGTACGTCCCTTTGAAGGTGCCGAGGTAGGACTCGCGCCTGCCACCGCAGACGCCCGGCTCGGCCGCGGCCCCGGTCTGCCCGCTGCCGGCCTGCTCCCCGGCCTGTCCCGGCACGGTCCCGCCCGGGATAGCCTTGCCCTGGGCGTCGACGGGCTCGAAGTACCACAGCGCATAAGCGCGGTTCTTCTGGTCGTCCTCACTTCTCCCCCTGCTCCAACTCCATGCCCGGGTCCGGGTTGAACCCCCGGATGCGCAGCCAGTGTCCGCTGCGGCGGTTGCACAGCGCGTAGCGCCCAGAGCCTTCCTCGGTGATGTGCCAGGTCGAACTGTCCAGATCGTCGGGCTGGTCTCCGTTCCACTGCTCCGCGTACGCGTGGCGCGAGACATGACGGACTACGGCGGCGGGAAGTGCTGGGCTGGCAGCCTGCCCTTGTAGCGGGCGTACTGGGTGTAGGCGCGCGAAAGGTCGCTGTCCGGATGGTCGACGGCCAGAGTGGTCCAGTCGGGCTCGCCCATGACGAGCCGTCCGCCGGGCTGCAGCACGCGGCGGATTTCGCAGAGCGCCCGAACGGGATCGGCGACGTGTTGCAGTACCCGGTCGGTGCGGGCACGGTCGGTGGCGCGGTCCGCCAGCGGCAGGTCGTGGATGTCGCCGAGCTGAACAGTGACGGTGTCCTGGTTGGCGGTGCGCTCGCTCGCGGCGTCGACTGCGGTCTGGTCGTGGTCGACGCCGATCACCGTGCCCCGACGCGACCCTCGTCGCCCGCCGGCCAACCAACGCCCGCGCGTGCAGGCCGAGCTCCGGCGACCGGGTGACCACCGGAGCGCCGGATGAGGTCGATCTGACGCAGCGGGAGGCGTTCTTCCGCGCCGCGGTTGAGTATGGGGTGGAGCCGTTTGCTCTGTTCGCTCTGCCAGAGGAGGCCGATGCCGACGAGGCACGGTGGCTGGTGGCGTCCCATGCTCAAGAGCCCATGGCATTGGCCGAGCGGTTGGTGGCGGAGGCAGAGGAGTACCGCTTCGCCTTGGATCAGCCGCTGCCGGTAGCGGGGCAGGGACTGTGGGCGTTCGGCCCCGACGACCTCTACACCGTTTCCATCCCCCGCAGCGAAGAGCGTGCGGCAGATCCTGCGGTGCCGCTGCGGACAGCTCCCTTCTCTCAGGAGGTGGTCCTTATGGCTTTATCGACGACTCACGACAGCGGTTGTTGACGGCTGCGGGAGGCACCTGCCACTCCAGGATGTCGATGTCGATGTCGATGAGTTTGGGAGTCGGTCGTGCGGACGGCGGCCCCACCGGCAACGGCGCGGTCATGACCACACTCATGCCCCCGTAGCGGTTTGGGTGGAAGCCAGGGTTGCTCACGTCGTTCTTCGACAGGTTGACGGATGCCTTCGGCCGGACAACGGGCGAGCTGAGGCTTCCGGTCGGCGCGATGAGTGTGCTCAACGCACCGACCGGGGTGGGAAAGAGCGTGCTGATGCGGGACGCGGCGCGTCATCTCGCCTGTTCCGGCCAGGGTCCTGTTCTGGTTGTGGTGGGGAAGATCCGCGAGAGTCTGAGTGCTTCGGACGCGTTGGAAGATGAGGATGCGCTCGTTCGTGACACGGCCGTGGAGTTGGAGGGGGAAAGCGGCCGGGAGGGGCGGCGACTGCGCGTCGTGCCATGGGTGGCGCCAACTCCTCGCGGCGCAGCCCGGGTGTGCGCCGGATGCCCGGACCGGTGGGCAGCCCGACATCGGCCGGTCCGATCTGCCCGCGTCGGACCCGAAGAAACGTGGCCGTCGCGTTCGCGGCTTCGATTCTGCCACCGACCGATCCGTGCCTGGGGGCTGTGTCACACCTAGGAACCATGCGGCCTCCCCTGTACTGATTCGGTGGTGCAGCCTCGCATCATGACCAACGCGATCATCATTGGTGGCGGCTCCGGCATGGGCTTTGCCCTGGCCCGGAACCTGCTCGCCGAGGGCATGGATGTAACGATCGTCGGCCGATCCGCGAGCCGGCTCGCGGCGGCCCGGGCGGAACTGGAGCCTGCCGAGCGGGGGGAGATCAGCACGTTCGAGGCCGACCTGGCGCGGGAGGAGGACGTGGCCGAGCTGTTCGCGCAGGTGGAGCGAGTGGACCACGTGGCGGTCACCGCCGCGGACGCGTCGGGCGTGTACGGGCGGACCGCCGACGTCGCCACCGCAATCGCACGGTCCGTCGTGGACACCAAGCTGCTCGGTGCCTGGCTGATCGGCAAGCATGCGGCCGGGAAAGTCACCGGCTCGATCACCTTCACCTCGGGCATCAATGCCTACCGACCGAACGGGTCGAACACGATCATGGCTGCAGCCAACGGCGCGCTCGCATCGCTGGCCTACGGGCTGGCGATAGAACTGGCACCGATGCGAGTGAATGTGATCTCCCCTGGCTGGGTGGACACCCCCATCTGGAGCCAACTCGGCATGGACAAACAGGCAGCCTTCGCCGAGCTGGCCGAGCGACTCCCGGTCCGGCGTGTCGGCACCCCCGACGACATCGCCCAGGCGTTCTTGTCGTTGATGCGCAACGGGTTCATCACCGGGACCGTGGTGCACGTCGACGGGGGACACCGCATCACCTGATCCGGCACCCGGACATCCGAACCGCGAGTTCAGGTTCGTGCCACTGGTGGGCGCAGCGGCAGCGGAGGGCGGTCCTGGATGCCTGTCCGGTGGGGCCTGATGCCTTCCCGGTCAAACATCCGCGGCAGGTCATGGCACCGCCGCTCCGCGGCGGGGACCTCAAGCGGGGGCCGGCTCGCCTGTGCAGCTCGGCGCGATGAGCGAGTCGGTGAGAAGGTCGGCGATCTCCTCCGTCAGGGGGGCGTGCCCGAGAAGGAAGCGGTACCAGAACACCCCGTATACCTGATCGACCATCAGGTCGAGGTCGCGCCCGGCGGGCAATTCACCGCGTTCCCGGCCGCGGGTGAGCACTTCTCGCAGCACGGCCCGACGGGTGCCGGTGAACGCCTGCATCAACTCGGCGAGATGGGGGTCGCGGGCTGCTTCGCGTACGAGAGTGTGCAGGGCGGGGGCGGTAGACGGGTCCTGGGCGCCGACGAATGTCGCGGCGATGACGGCGCGGAGGTCGCTGTGGAGGCTGCCGGTGTCGGGTGACGGTGCCGCTTCTTCCGCGCGGTCGGTCAGCGCCTCCAGCAGGACGGCACCTTTCGAGGGCCACCAGCGGTAGATGGTCTGTTTTCCCACTCCCGCCTCACGCGCGATCGCCTCCACGGTGACGGGGCTGCCTTGCGCGGAAGCGAGCAGACGCAGCGCGCCGTCAAGGATCGCCTGGCGGACGTGTTCGTTGCGGCGTCTACCGGTGTGGGGGCGGTGGTTGTCCATGACTCGATCCTTGGTACTCGGCGGCTGGCCCTCGTCTTGATTCTAAACCCTTGACGAGACCGGCAGTCTCGATAAAGATTTGTCGAGACCGACAGTCTCGTTAAAATCGACAGGTGAGGGCAGGCCATGCTTCAGAACGGCTCGGGGGAACTGACCGGACAGCGCGTCGTCGTCATGGGCGGCAGCTCCGGTATCGGCGAGGAGACGGCAGCGCGGTTCGCCGCGGACGGTGCGGAGGTGATCGTCACCGGGCGCAGCCGGGAACGACTCGACCAGGCAGTCGAGCGCATCGGCGGCAAGACGACGGCATACCGGATGGACGGCGCCGACCAGACGGACGTCGACGGTTTCTTCGCCGAGTCGGGGCCGGTCGACCATCTGGTGCTGGCGCTCAGCAGCTCTGCGGGTAGTGGCCCTTTCGCTCAACTGGAGTTGGCGGACCTCGCGGCCGGTTTCGACGGCAAGTTCTGGCCGTACATACGAATCCTGCAGGCCGCCCTGCCCCGGATGCGCCGGGAGGGTTCGGTGACCCTGGTCGGCGCGGCATCGGCACGTGCGGCGTTCCCCGGCACAGCGGGACTCGCCGCGATCAACGGTGCGCTGGAGGCGATGGTGCCGCCACTGGCCGTCGAGCTGGCCCCGCTGCGGGTCAACGCGGTCTCGCCGGGCGTCATCGACACGCCGTGGTGGAACCGGGTTCCGGCTGAGCAGCGCAAGGAGCTCTTCGACGGCCTGGCCGCCACGACGCCGACCGGCCGCGTCGGCCGAGCGGAGGACGTTGCGAGCGCCATCCGGATGCTCGCCGGGAACGGCTTCGTCACCGGCGTCGTGCTGGACTGCACCGGCGGTGCCAATCTTGCGACGGGCCGCTGAGGCGAAGCCTTCGGGAGACGCCTGGGCTCCGGCTCAGCGCGGCGAGTGGGGAGCCGCGCAGCCGGGTGCGGCACACAACCGGCGATCGGCCGGGCCGTGCTCGGCCGCCCTCAAGGATGGCCTCCAACTCCGCCGGCCTCAGGACAGGGTGTCGTCTAACTTCCGGAGTGCCTTCGCTGTGGCCGTCTCTCAAGGGCAGCATGCGCGGTGTCCGGTCCGGATCGACCACTGTGCATCAAGCCTGGCGGTGTCACGCCAGCTGGCACGCAAGCCGCCTGGCCAGGTGACAGCACTCGTCTGCATCTCCGAATTGATCCGCTTCAGGTGCCAAAACAGCCTGGAACTCTCGGTCGGGCCCGTTTTGCGGGACGCGTTTCAGTCCCACCGTCGGACCGTAAGGCGGCACTGAACGTCCGTTGCTCGCAAGGTCATGCCCGTTCTACCGGCCGACCCGTCCGAGCCGCAGGTCTCGGTGGAGGAACCACGCCGCAACTGCGACGACCGCCCCGCAGAGCGTGGGCACGAGCAACCACGGCAGGCCCGTCCACACGGCCGACAGACCCACGACGGCGCAGGTGGCCCCCGTGACGATGAGCAGCCACTTGCCGTACGGGCGCCAGGTGAAGAGTCCGGGGTCGCGCGGCCTTGCCAGGTGCATCGCACCGAACATCAGCGCCAACGCCGCCAGCAGCCCCGCGAACGTGCCGACGGCGGCTGTCATCTGGGGTTCGTCGCGCGGCGCGTCAGAGGAATTCTGCCGAAAGTCCCCCTCGGCGACCACGACGACGACGCCGCGCCACACGGTGCCCGTGACCCGGTCCCCGCGCTGAAGTCCGCTCAGTACCGGCCCCGAGTCGCCGAACGGCACGACCATCCTCGGGAAGGGCTCCGAGCCCAGCAGGGTCGCCCGCAGGTCCTTGGCGGTATTCCGGGTGTTCTCGACGGTGAAGGTGACCTTCCGCAGGCAGTCCTCCGACCTCGGTATCACCGTGCGGGCGGGGCACGCCTTGGCCGCCTTGTACTCCCGGTACAGGGCGCGATCGGTGGGCAGCCAGGTGGTGAAGACGAAAGAGCAGGTCAGCGCGGAGGCCAGGGACAGGACGATCAGTGCCGCACCCATCAGGCGGTTCCCTCCGGCCCTCGGCGGCGGCGGTTCGTCTTCCCCCCGGACGGTGCCGATTCTCGTCGTGGTCATCGCTTGTCTCCCCGCCGTTCCCCACCGAAAGGACACCAGTCTCTTCCAGCCTCGATCAAGCAGGCAAGGAGAGCGACCGGCAGCCGGAGGTCACTGGTCCTTGCCGCATCCGGACAGTGTGATCCTCAGACACGCTTGGGCGCCCGGCGCTGCGCTGCTCGTCGCACGCTCAACTGGCCAACAAGAACACTCAGTCACAACGGCCTGAAGCTGACCGACGACCGCCTGGCCCGACGAGTTCCGGAGGCACGGTCAGCGCAACGAAGTCGATGTTGACGAGTTCGGGAGGCGCCCGGGGCGAGGTCGGCAGCGGCACCGTGTGCGCTGGGACAACGGCGAGACGCCGCTGTACGAGGGCACGACGGCCCGGGAGCTGGGGAACTGGTGCCCCCTCGTATCCCCCTGACCGAATGTGCTTGGCCGACAACCCACTTCTGGCGACGGCTTGAAGACGGCGAGAATTCCGCGTGTTCGTGCCTGTGTACCGGGAGCCACCAAGGGGGAGCTGTGGCAGGGAAGTCGCGCGCGAGAAGACTGACGGCCGTGCTGGGCGCGGTGACAGCGGCAGTGCTGATGCTGCCGTCGTCGGCGTCCGCCCAGTCGGCCGGTGACCACGCCGCCACGCGGGCGGCATTGAGCAAGTTCCAGGCGGCCGGGGGTCCCGGGGCCGGGATCCTCGCCGGCAGCGGCACCGATTCCTGGACCTACTCCTCCGGTACGGCCGTCATCAACACGAACACGCCCATCCGGCCGGCTGACCACTACCGCATCGGGAGCCAGACCAAGAGCTTCACCGCGGCGGTGGTGATGCAGCTCGTCGACGAGGGCAAGGTCTCCCTCGACGCACCGATCGAGAAGTACCTTCCCGGAGTGGTCAACGGCAACGGCTACGACGGGAACACCATCACGGTGCGGCAACTGCTGCAGCACACCAGCGGAATCCCGACCAACACTACGACGGCCCCGGAGGCCAACCCGGACGGCACCTTCACCCTGGCCGCACTGGTGCGGGACGGGCTCAAACATCCCCCGGCCTCAGCGCCGGGCGCGGAGTGGCACTACTCCAACACCAATTACGAAATCCTCGGCCTTCTCATCGAGAAGGTCACCGGTTCGCCGGTGGCGCAGGTGATCACGAGCCGGATCATCCAGCCGCTCAATCTCACCCAGACCACGTTCCCTGCCGCAGGCAACCGCGCCGTGGCCGAGCCGGCCGTGCACGGGTACAACGGCGTACGTATCGGCCCGTTCTTCTTCTGGACGGACGTACTGACGGCATTCGAGCCGTCCATCTACAGCACCGCAGGCGCGATGATCTCCACGGAACAGGACATCAGCACCTTCTACCAGGCGCTGATCGGCGGCAGGGTCGTGTCACCGGCGAGCCTGGCCGAGATGAAGAAGGCGAGGGACATCGCCCCTGGCCTCGGCTACGGACTCGGTCTGATCAAGCACCCCCTGCCCTGCGGCGGTGTGGCCTGGGGGCACGACGGCGATGTGACGGGCTACTACACGCAGACCATGGTCACCGAGGACGGCCGCCACGCCGCCGTGGTGACCAATGCGCTCACCCCTCTCAGTAACCCCGTCCAGCCGTTGTACGAGCTGCTCGACACGGCACTGTGCGAGAAGTGAGCGCCACTGCGCGATGAACCTGACATCCCAGCCCGGGGCTGTCTGCGGACAGACGGCCCCGCCCGGCGGGGCGTACGGCGCTGGTAGGAAATGACGTCCATGGCGCCGCCGACCTGCACCACATGGAACGTCGTCTCAACGTCCCCGTTCGGTGAGGTGCGCTGCGCGTCACGGCGCAGTACCGGGTTGTCGGGGACGGCCGGGGATTCTCTCAACGCCTCCGCCAACAACGCGAGGGCCCCTGCGAATTCTCAATTATTTCAGCTTCCTTGACTGCCACAGGAACGACCATGCGCACCATTCGAGATGAGTGCTCAAATACGTTCCCAAACGGCTTTTGAATGACTGAGGTCAGGTGCCTCGCCCGCGAAATTCCCGGCGAGGCACCCAACCGCTACCGCCGGTTGCCTCGCCGGAGGACACGAGGAACGGCGGTCGCCGCCATCATCGCGGAGGTGCCGGCGTGCTCGGCGTCCACCGCGTCCTTCAACAGCGCCTCGGTCACGACCAGCCAGTCCCCGTCCGGCACCGTCGGCGGGAGGGTGCGCGCCCAGCGGGCCGCCAGCCGGCGCGAGAACCCCGCCCGGCCGACCGGCGGCCCGGGCCGGGCCGGGCCGGCACCGGCCCGGCTGCTCGCCGCCGCCGGCCTGGCCAGCACCGCCCTCAGCCTCCTCTATCTGCTGTTTCTGGTGGCCGACACCGGCGGGTATACGCTCGGCCCGCTGCTCGACGGCCGCACCCTGCCCTGGCTGGGCCTGCAGACCCTCGCCGCGACCACGGTGGCCACCACGGTGACGACCATCGTCGTCTGGTGGCGAAGGCGGGACGGCAGTGGCGCCGTCCGGCTCGCGATACTCCTCGCCGGCGGACTGCTCTTCATCCCCTGGGCGCTCTCCTGGGGGCTGCTGCTCCCATGACGAGACGTCGGCCGCGAGCCGAGTTGTTCGACGAGTACGCGCGATCGTCAGCCAACGCTGCTGGCCAACCCCACCTTTGCTGAAGTCGCAACCAACTGGGGAGGTGAGCGGCCTGGGGATTTGCAAAGATCCTCATCAACCGAGTCGGTCATGGTGACCAGTTAGCAGGGCGTGCGCGAGGCGCTGGCCGGCGCCGGGCAGTCGCGCGCACTGCGTCCAGGAGTCGGCCACGTTCCACGGCGGCGAGCGGCAGTGCGTCGGGCCCGCCCCAGCGCAGCCACGCGGCGGCCGGCGACGGCCGGCCGGGGGCGGGCGCATACAACTCGGGGTGCGCGGCGGTGAACCCGCCGGAGTGGCGGTGCAGGGCCGGCAAGTGCACACCGATCGCGGTGACGACCACCTCGTCGCCGGCGCGCACGGCCAAGGCGCCAGCGAGCCGGTGAAGACGTCCTCGGGCATCGCAGCGCCCGAGCGGGCCCGGGCGACGGCGTACTCCAGCAAGCACTCCAACGCGCGCAAGGCCGGGTCCGAGCCCAACCGGCCCCCAGCCGGGTTGGGTTCCCACCAGCGTCCGGATCGCCGTCGCCGTCGTCGACCTCGGGCGCGGGCGCGGGCGCGGGCGCGGGCGTGGTGGCGTCCGGGCCGGACACGGGCGACAAGCCGGCGAGGCGGGTGAGGGACTCGGCGAGGCCGTGCAAGTGGTCCAGGACGGCCGGCAGGTCGCCGGCGAAGTCGGCGCCGGTGCGCCACACCAGGGTCAGCAGGTCGAACAGCACCTGACCGGACGCGAGGCGGGCAGGGCGCGGCGCAGCGCAGCGCCAGCGTGGCCAGTGCCGCCGGGGCCGGGCCGGCCGGGAGGACGCCGGGGCCTTCGGTAGTGGTTCTGCACGACGATCTGCCGCAGGGCCTCGGCTTGTGGGCCGGGCCGGTAGCCCGGTCCGTGCCGGTGGAGGCGTTGCGGCAGTCGGCAGGCATCGTCGCCGGCGGCGAGGATCCTGGCCTTGGGCCGGGTGGGGTTCTTGCCCAGACGGACCGGGCGGCCGTAGCGGCGCCCCCAGTCCTCGTCGACCAGGTCGACCAGCAGATGCCCGGCCGTGCGGGCCACTTCTTCCAGCACGGCACGGACCGCCTCCGTGACCAGTTCCAGCCGGGTCAGGTCGCGCACCGCGGCCAGGACGTGGGTGGAGTCGGTGCGCTGCGTGGTGCGCTCGCGCACGAGTCCGACCTCCTTCAGGCGCGCGAGTGCCAGATCGAGAAGACGGCCGGCGCGGTCGTCCTGGGCGAGGCGCTCGCGGAAGTCGGCCAGCACGCTGTGGTGGAAGCCCGGATCGTCCAGCTCCAGGCACAGCGCGTATTTGAAGTCGATGCGGCAGCGGACCGCTTCCGCTGCCTGCCGGTCCGACAGGCCGAGCAGGAACTGCAGCACACAGACGGTGGCCAGTTGGGCGGGCGAGATGCCGGGGCGTCCGTCGCGCGGGTACCAGCCGCGAAGTCCTCGTCGCACCACAGCCCGTCCAGCCGGTCCCCCACCCACATCGCCGTCGTACCGCCCGGGTTGCTTGCCCGCGCGATCTGCGCGGTCAGAGAAGGGACTTGCTCACCGGAACGGGGACGGACGGACAGCGGACACCCCAACAACTGCATCGGCCTGCGGAACAGCCCCGAGCATGCCCGTCGATCATGCCGTCGCACCGGGAAAATCCAAGATCACCGACAGAATCAAGGTCAGAGCCTGTTGGTCGGGACAGTGGGAAGGAGCCGTCCAGACACGACGCAGTAGCCGTCAAGACTGTTCTGTGAGGAAGGCCACCACAGCGTCCACGAACTCCGCCTGCGCTTCGACGTTCGCCATGTGCACCGTGGGCAGGACGGTGAACCGCGCGCCGGGGACGGTCGCGGCGAGCTCCTTGCCGTGGTCGGCGGACGTGACGGTGTCGTGCTCGCCCGCGATGACCAGTGTCGGGTTGTGGATGAGCGTGGCCGTGCGGCGCAGGTCGTAGTCGCGCACCGCAGCCCAGCTCCCGGCCACGCCCTCGCGCTGCGTGGCGAGCAGGGTGCGGCGGAAGCCCTCGACAACCTCGTCGTCGCCTTGCAGCATGCGGGCCGGGAACCAGTTGTGCAGGAACCTCTCCGCGGTGACCTGCATGTCGGAGGCTTCCAGCAGTTCGGCGATCGGTCGATCCCACTGATTCGCCGGGCCGAGGTACGCGGCGGTGTTGGAGAGCACCAGGCGGTCAACGCGCTCCGGAACGTGGATCCCCAACCACTGCGCGACGATTCCGCCCAGAGACAGGCCCAGCACGTGCACCCGCTGCAGGCCCAGGGCATCCAGCAGTTCCACCACGTCGCGTCCCAGTCGGTCCAGGGAATAGGGGCCGCTCGGGACATCGGAAGCGCCGTGGCCGCGCGCGTCGTAGCGCAGCAGCCGGAAGTGCTCGGTCAGGGCCGACACCTGGCCGTCCCACATGTGGAGGTCGGTGCCGATGGAGTTCGAGAGCAACAGCACCGGCTTGTTCTCGTCACCGTCGAAGCGGTAGTCGATGCGGACGCCATCGCCGGTGGTGATGGCAGTACGGGTCTGAGAAGTCATGTCAGCTCCAGTGATCTAGCGGGTATGCGCTCAGCCTATGAGCGCCACCTGCAGAGTTCTATTACAAAGATCGAACGAGCCCTGTAGGTTTGCTGGACAATGTCAAACTTCACGCTCCACGAGTTGCAGTGCTTCAACGCCGTTGTGCTCGACGGCGGCTTCCAGGCGGCCGCCGAGCGGCTGCACCGCTCGCACCCTTCTGTGTTCGCCGCAGTCGCCAAGCTGGAGCGCCAGCTGGGCCTGGACCTGCTGGATCGCTCGGGCTATCGGGTTCAGCTCACCGAGGCGGGGCAGGCCTTCCACCGCAAGGTGCGCTTGCTGCTGCACGAGGCCGAGGAGCTGCAGACCTACGCCGCGCAGTTGGCGATGGGCGAAGAGGCCGAACTGCGAGTGGTGCTAGGGGACCTGTGTCCACTCCCACCGGTGTTGGAGATGCTCAGCCGCTTCTTCGCGCAGTGCCCGCAGACACGACTGCACCTGCAGTTCGAGACGGTCACCGGCCCCTGGGAGCGGCTGCTGGAGGACGAAGCCGACCTCATCGTGCACCGCGTCCCCAAAAGCGACGTGCGGATGGAGTGGATCGATCTCGGCCGCGTCGCGCTGGTGCCCGTCGTGGCGCCCGGTTTCCTGCCCTTCCCTCCGGACACCGACATCACACCGCAGCGGATGCAGGCATTCACCCAATGCATGGTCCGGGATTCGGCGCGGCATCCGTCGGAGCAAGGCCATTTCCTGGTCGAAGGCGCGCCTCGGAGCTCCGTTCCGGACCACCTCATGAAGAAGGAGCTGATCTTGCACGGCATGGCGTGGGGACACGTGCCGCGGTTCATGATCGAGACCGAGTTGCGTGACGGAAGCCTGCTTTCCATCGCCGGACGGCACTTTCCCGGTGTGGTTGAGGAACTCTCGGCGGCTCGCCGGCGCGACCGGCCGCACGGGCCGGTCGCTGACCAGCTGTGGGACTTCTTGGCCCGCCATGCACCGGTCCTACGGCCGACGCTAGGCCATGTGCCCAAGGCGAAGAAAGCACCGGAACACCACAGGTGACATCGCCACGATCGCCATGGGGGTGTACCAAGGTCGCTTCTATGCGTCGTCAAGTGGGTTGGAGACGTTCGGCGGGACGACAGACACGTGGAACATTCCGGGCCACGGCTCCCACGCCACCGCCGACGCCACCAAAGACCTGCTCACGTCGCTGTGCAACTTCTCCTGGTCGAAAGAGGAGGGCCGGATCGTGAGCGGCTTGCCGAACTGCCGCGAGTGTCGGCGCGAAGTCCGACTTGGTGCCGTACGCCCCCGCGGCAGCTGGTAATCCGCCTCCCAGAGCGTTGCCACCCGAGCCGTAACCGCTGCACACGGCGGTGGCTACGCTCCGCCAACAGCCCCGGCCCTGGCAACTGCAATGCCAGAGCCGGGCCGTTGACACGGGCCTACGACTAGAGGTTGTCCCGTATGGGGGGTGAGTTATCCAGTGAGCGCCAGGTTGCGGTGCCGGGCGATGCCGAGCATCGCTTGGTGAACCGGTAGTTGCCGGTCAGCGTCTCGGTCATCTTTCGCTCTGCGAGCCGAGCGCCTCCAACTCCTCCTTCGCCTTCTTCAGGAACGACATGGCCGTCGATGCCGGCGGCGCGAGGCCGGGCGGGCCGGGACGCCGAACGGTCTTCATGACGGACTCCACGTCCGCCGTGACGGGCTCCCGGGCCCGGGAGCGGGCCCAGGAGCGGCGGTCTACCGGGATGCGTCGGGATAGGCGGCGGTCGCGCGGATCTCGACGAGGAGCCCCGCGCTGGCGAGGCCGCTGACCCCGATGATCGTCCAGGTCGGGTAGGGCGCTTCGACGAGGCGCTGCTTGGCCTTGATGAAGCCGGGCAGGTGCCGGCGGATGTCGACGTGGTAGCTGGTGACGTCGACGAGGGCGGACATGTCGAGGTTCTCCATCCGGAGGATCTCCTCGATCTTCCGGATGGCGATCTCGGTCTGCTCCTCGATGGTGTCCGGGATGGTTCCGTCGGCGCGGCGACCGATCGTTCCGGCGATGAACAAGAGGCCGTGCGCACGCACCGCGGCGGAGTAGCCGAAGCTTGCGAAGGCGTTGGTGGTCTCCCCGAAGACCGCGTTGTTCTCGGGGACTTCGACGGTGTGGACGGTCATTGCGGTGCTTCCTGTCCTTTGTTGAATCTCTGTTGACTTGTTTGTTGACGCGTGGTGGTGGAGTCCGTGGAGTCAGTTGCCCCAGCGGGACGAACGGCAGGCGTGCTCCAGCCGGGTTCGGCCGAAGGTCTCGCGTTCACGGAGGAATTCGCCGGGGATCGCGTAGCGGGGTGCGTTCTTCGGGTCTTTCGCGGCCTGCGCGACGATCGCGTCGGTGAGTGAGCGGATCATGTCCAGCCGTGGATAGGCGGCGTGGACGGCGTCGGCCTGCTCGTCGGTGACCGCGTCGAGGTGGTCGGCGCCCACCGGGCCGCCGAAGTCGAGGGCGACGCCTTCGCGGACGAGCACGCACAGCGTGCCGCGGCGTTCCGCGATGCCCGGGGAGGTGTGCAGGGCGATGGCCTGCCAGACCTGGTCGGCGTCGGCTGTGGACGTCCCCTGTTGGATGAGGAATTCGGCGGCTCGGTCGGCGCCTTCGACCTCGAACCGCTGCCGGTGCGGGCCGTCCGACGCCAGCCCGAGGTCGTGCATCGCGCACGCGGCGAACAGCAGGTCGTCCCGGTAGTCGTGGCCGACGGCCAGGCCGAGGCGGCCGGCGGCCAGCCGGGCGAACAGGTAGCTGCGGATGCTGTGGTTGAAGACGGACGGCGTTTCCACCGGTCGGATGAGGTTCATGACGGCGTCGGCAAGTGGTGTGCTGGGCAGCGCGATCGGGTCGGCGGTCGCCTCGCGGGTAGGTCCGGTCATGTCCTCAGCCTGGCCGCGGCCACCCTGACCTGGCGAGAGGCAATATTTCCTTACTTCGTTAGAATCTTGCCATGGCAGCCCATCGAGTCGCGGTCCTGGCGTTGGACGGGGTCACCCCGCTCGACCTGGCGATCCCGACGCAGATCTTCACCACCCGGCCGGAAACCCCCTACGAGATGACCCTGTGCGCGCTGGACACGAAGGTGGCCACCACCGCGGGTTTCACACTGATCGCCGACGGATGCCTGGAGCAGGTGCGCACCGCCGACACCGTGATCGTGCCGGGCTTCGAACCGATCCGCCCGTTGCCGGACGCCGTGCTCGACACACTGGCCGAAGCCCGCGACCGAGGCAGGCGTGTGGTGTCGATCTGCACGGGCGCCTTCGCGCTGGCCGCGGCGGGCGTACTGGACGGGTTGCACGCCACGACCCACTGGAAGCACATCGACGCGTTCGAGCGGGACTTCCCGGCCGTCACGGTCGACCGCGACGTGCTCTACGTCGACGAGGGCGACGTGCTCACCTCGGCCGGGGTGTGTTGCGGCATCGACCTGTGCCTGCACATCGTGCGCCGCGACCTGGGCGCGGAGGTGGCCAACCAGATCGCCCGCGGCCTGGTCGCCGCCCCGCACCGGGACGGTGGGCAGGCCCAGTACGTGCCGGCTCCCGTCGCGGTGGCCGGTGAGGCGTCGCTGTCCGGTACCCGTGGCTGGGCCCTGCACCGGCTCGGCGAGCCGCTCACGCTGCGCGTGCTTGCCCGGCACGCGGGCCTCTCACAACGCACCTTCATGCGCCGGTTCACCGAGGAGACGGGCACGACCCCGTTGCAGTGGGTGCTCAACGCCCGGCTCGGCAGGGCGCGGGAACTGCTGGAAACCACGGGCCTCTCCGTGGATCAGGTGGCGCGGGACTGCGGGCTGGGCACGGCAGCCAACCTGCGGCTGCACTTCCGGCGCACGCTGGACACCACCCCCACCGCCTACCGCCGCACCTTCACACACTCGACGTCGCGCGGTCCGGTGTCCTCGCCAGCAGTCCATCGCACGGACTGAGAACGGCCACCACGACCTGAAGGGTTTCGGAGACGGGTCGCTGCCGGGCAAACGATGACCGGCACGGAACTCGCGGATCTGGTGATCGAGGCCGCCCATACCGCGCTGCCCGACCCCATCACCGACGACGCCTGGCGCGGGCGCTACTCGCTCGGAGACCATCTGCGCCGGGACGTGCTGCCGACGGTCATCGGCCGGGTACTGGCGGACACCCACGAAGGAGCACGCAACGAAGCCCTCCAGGCGGTGGCCCACACCCGCCGTCTTGAGTGACCCGCGCGCAGCCCCGCCCCGCCATTTCGACAGGCTTCCATGTCCGGGATCAGCGCAGGGTGGTGGGGGCCAGGCGGATCGTCTGCGCCTGCTTCCGGAAGATGTGTAGGCGGGGGTTTGACGGCCGCGGCCGGCGACGCGAGAGGCCCAGCCGTACCGCACCACGGAGCGGTACCGGCTGGACCACGCACCGCGCCGCGCGGTCCCAAACGAAGAGGGAAGGGGCCTCTTCCTCCTCTTGAGGAAGAGGTGTCAGCAGCGGGAACCGATACCCACACGCCCTGATCTGCTCGGATGCACCTGGGTTCCAAAACGACCTGGTACGCACGGTGGTACCTACGGTGGAACACACCGTGGAACCCACGGTGGTACCTACGGTGGTACCTACGGTGGTACTGGCCCCGGACTGCTCCGAGCCGCACCTACTTTCGGGGGCCGGCCAGGATCCTCAGCTACACGGAGCAGCCGAGGTCGTCCTCCGCCAACTGCGCAGTCACGGCTCGCCTCGGCGCCACCGATTGCCTACCGCAGTTCCGTACCGGGAGTGGCAGCTCCGGGCCACGTGACACGGGCGTGGTGCTTCGCCAGCGCTGAGTGCCGCTCGGGCGGGTGGTGGCCATCCGAGCGGGCGCACCCGGCAGTTGGAGAGGCCATCGGCCGCCTCCGGGACGGCCTCCGCAGGCCGACTACCCCTACTCGGGTGCGGATACCCCACTGGTTACCCCGCTGGATACCCCAATTGACCTGCGGCTTTCCCTTTGCAGGGCAAGCAGTTTGGTAAGGGGTGCTGAGCAGAGTTCACGGCAGTCGATCCGAAAGGAGTCTGCCGTGGATGCCGTACAGCCGACGTTGGTCACACGTCTGAATACCGAATGGGAGTGGCTGTGCGCCGACCGCGGCAACTGCGATCGGGGGCGGTCTTGGATGCTCGGCGCCGGTGTGCTGGACGAGGGCCAGGCCCCCGCCGATCTGGGTGAGCTGTGCACTCTTCTACGGAAGGGCGCTAGGCGTGATGAACCGGGGTTCATCACGCCTGGATGGGTGTCCTGCTGCACCGGGTGAGTGCCGGCGACGGACGGGATGCAGAACTGGCCGCCCGCGTGCTGGTTCAGGCGATGCTCCCGCATGCCTGCCGCGTACTGCGCGGCTGTGCGCGCAGCGGCGAGGACATCGAGGACGTGGCGCAGGTGGTGATCGCCTCCCTGTGGGAGGTGGTGCGCACCTTCCCGATTGCTCGGCGGCCGCGGAAGGTCGCGACGGGTCTGCGGCTGGAGTTGTGGCACCGGGTTTCGCGTGAGCTCAAGCGGGAGCTGGCGCCCTCTGAGCATTTGGATGAGACGTGGGCGGCGGCGCTTCCGGGTGGTGTCGAGCCTGAGGACGCTGTCGACCCGGTGCTGCTGGCGCGGGCCACCGAGGAGGCCGGCCTTCACGCAGCAGCGAGTGCGGTGGAGGAGCTCGAGGGGGCCCGCGGCGAAATGGTCGCGCTCCTGGTGTGGGCGCTGGAGTGCGAGGTGCTCACCACGGAGGCGGCGTCCGGGATCTGCGATCACTACCGCGAGGGCGCGCCGCAGGATGCCGCGGCGGCATCGGCGTGGGGGGGGTGAGCCCGGTGGCGCTGCGTCGTCGGCGTAGCCGGGCGGTGTCGCGGTTACGGCAGGCGGCGCCGCAGTGGGCCGAGGCGGCGTGAGGAAGCCGTCGGAAGTTCTTCGGGCGCTGTGTCACATCAGGGCCGATCTCGCTCCCTTCTCTGTGTGTGCGGGGGGATTCCGCGCACCGGATGCAGCGGAGGGAGCCGTCGTGAGCGAGGGGCTGGGACATGAGGGAGAAGCGGTGGAGCTGATGGCGGAGGAGTTGCGGCTGGTGGCGATTCGCCGGCGGGCGACGCAGCTGGCGGTCGCGTTGGTGACGGAGCCGTTCTCGGCCGACACCCATGCGCGGCTGCGGTCGTACGTGGAGCGGGACGCCGATGAAGCGCCCGTCCCACGCAGGCGGCCATGAACGCGCGGATCCGCGCGTTGGCCTCGGTGGTGGCGTCATGGACGCAAGTGGTCGCCATGGAGCGAAATGGCACGCCCGGCCACCGACCAATGGCGGAGGGATGCGTCACCGTAGTCTGACCACATGATCCGGGCTGTTGCATTCGATGTCGGGGAGACTCTGATTCGGGATGACCGCGGGTGGGGTGCGTGGGCCGATTGGCTCGGCGTGGCCCGGCACACGCTGTCTGCCCTCGTGGGTGCAGTGGTCGCGCAGGGGCGGGACAACGCAGACGCGCTGCGGCTTGTGCGCCCGGGGATCGACATCGAGGCCGAGCGGGCGGCGATGGAGCGGGCCGGCCATGGGGAGTTCCTGGACGAGTCAGATCTCTACCCGGATGTTCGGCCGGCTCTGTCGGCGCTGCAGCAGACCGAGGTCCGGGTGATCGTGGCGGGCAACCAGACGGCTAGGGCAGGCGAGTTGTTGCGCGCGCTCGACCTGCCAGTGGACGCTCTGGCCACCTCCGGGGAGTGGGGGGTGGCCAAGCCGGCCCCCGAGTTCTTCGCGCGCACGGTAGAGCTGGCCGGGGTCCCGGCGAGCGAGGTGCTGTACGTGGGCGACCACCCGCAGAACGACGTCGGCCCGGCCCGCGCGGCGGGACTGGTGACCGCGCACCTGCGCCGCGGTCCGCTGGGGCATCTGTGGGCGGACAGCGGCGAGGCGCAGACCGCGGACTGGCAGGTGCAGAGCCTGACCGACTTGGTGGACGTGGTCCGCTGGGGGTGAGGGTCAACCGCACGGCTCCGCCCACGTCACGCGGGCGGGGCCGTTCGCGTACCCGTTCCGTGATGGCGCGCGTACGGTTCGGAGTGACTGCGCCGAACGGAGACCCGTATGCCCAGCGTCGTGTACCACGGGGTAGGCCCTCGGATTGCCTACGAGCGCCGGATCGCCGGGCTTACCCAGTCCGAACTGGCTCGCGTCGCAGGCATTGCGCTCGGCACGCTCAGGAAGATCGAGCGCGGGGAGCGGGGTTGCTCGGACGCGGTACTTGAAGCGCTGGCAACGGCCCTCAGCATCGATCCTGCCCGACTGCTGCCAGACCAGGAACGTCGAGACGATCACGTCCACCAAGCCATGCCGGCACTATCCGCCGTTCTGGCAGAGTACGAATCGCCGGAGGACGGCCCGCATCGCGATCTGGGCACGCTGCAAGAAGTTGTCTCCTCACTCGTTGGCTATCGGCTCAGCGCACAGTACGTACGGATTTCACGCACCGCTCCAGCGCTCATCGCTGAACTGTGCCGCGCCCTGCAGACCGCATCCGCAGCCAGTCGGCCCGCGACAGCCCGCCTGTTGGTCGACGCGTGCCGGGCCGCGGACGCCGTCGCATTCAAGTCCGGTGCGCGAGACCTCTCTGCGCGAATCATCGACCTCATGCGGTGGGCAGCGAACCATGCTGACGACCCCCTCATGAACTCGACCGTCGCCTATGTGCGCACAGAGACCTACTTTGCCGCCAAGGCGCACGCGGCCGGTCTGCGCGCGCTCGAACAGGCCGTGGGCAGAGTGCCTCAGAGAAATGCGCCGTCTGCACTCGCGGCCCGCGGCTCACTGCACATGCGCGCCGCAGTGATCGCCGGCCGAGCAGGCGATGGAGGAGCAGCCGGGACCCACCTAGGCAGTGTCTGATGGCTCTTGCTCGGGGCGGTGGATCTAGGGGCTGTCTGTGGTTGTGATCAGAATCGAGTTTTGAGTCCCGGACGGAGTGCTGATCGGGTAGGACTCCTGTGTGACTCGTGCGCAACTCA
>NZ_JBHVQS010000078.1:0-34362 GCF_042886435.1 Streptomyces sp. NPDC058000 | reverse complement strand
GGGGCCGGGCCCGCCGGTGCCGGCTGCCCGGCCCGGTCCGGCCCGGCCGCGCCGTCCCGCGAGGGGCGGGCGGCGGGTGCGGCGGCCTTGCCGGCCCGCGGGGCTTCGGCGAAGAACGACGCGGCGGAGCGCTCACCGGTCTCCACGGCCCGCACCGCCGCTGCCAGCGCCGCCGCGGACGCGGCGGGGCCGGGCTGTGGTGTGCCGTCGGCGTTGCCGCCGGCTCCGGCGCCGGCCTCGCCGACCGCCTCGTCACCGGGCGCGGCAGCCTCCTGCTCGGGCGGGTTGTCGCCGGCGCGGTCGGTACTCACAGCGTGCTCCAGTTGTGGTCGGGATAGTGGTGCACCGGAGCCGACACATCGTCCAGCGCCCGGCGGATCTCGTCAGGAAGACTAAGCGCCTCCACTGACAACGAGGCTCTGAGCTGCTGCGCGGTGCGGGCACCGAGGATCGGGGCGGTGACGCCGGGGCGGTCGCGGACCCAGGAGAGCGCGACCTGGAGGGGCGTGACGGCCAGTCCGTCGGCGGCGGTGGCGACCGCGTCGACGACCCGGCTCGCGGTGTCGTCCAGATAGGGCTCGACGAACGGCGCGAGGTGGTCCGAGGCGCCGCGGGAGTCGGCCGGGGTGGCGTGGCGGTACTTGCCGGTGAGCACCCCGCGGCCCAGTGGGGACGACGGGAGCAGCCCGACCCCCAGGTCCCGGGCGGCGGGCAGCACCTCCCGTTCGACGCCGCGCTGGAGGAGGGAGTACTCCATCTGCGTGCTCGCGAGCCGGTTGCGCATGTCGGGGGCGGCCAGCTGCCAGGTGGCGGCCTTGGCGAGCTGCCAGCCGGAGAAACTCGACAGGCCGACATAGCGCGCGCGGCCGGAGGCCACCGCCAGGTCGAGTGCCTGGAGGGTCTCCTCCAGCGGGGTGTGCGGGTCGAAGGCGTGCAGCTGCCAGAGGTCCACGTAGTCGGTGCGCAGGCGTGTGAGGGAGGCGTCCAGAGCGGTGAGCAGGTGGCGGCGCGAGCCGTCGACCCGGCGGTCCGGTGCGAGGACGCTGCCGGCCTTGGTGGCGATGACCAGGTCCGGGCGCGGCACCAGCCCTTCGAGCAGCCGGCCGAGGAGGTATTCGGCGCCGCCGTCGGCGTAGATGTCGGCGGTGTCGACGAGCGTGCCGCCGGCCTCCCAGAAGGTCTTGAGCTGCTCGGCGGCGTCCTGTTCGCCGGTGTCGCGTGCCCAGTTCAGGGTGCCCAGCCCGAGGCGGGACACGCGCAGGCCCGTGCGGCCGAGGTGCCTTTGCTCCATGGGCCCAGACATTACGCGCCGGGCCTCACGAACAGGGGACCTGTGGACAACGGCCGGGCCCACCGCCGCGGACCGGGTCCGGCCTGCCGGTGACGACCGCCGCACCCGCACGCTAGAGTCCCCGGAACAGCGACGTTACTGATGGGTAAGGGGAGCGGCATGAGGCTTGGCATCAACCTCGGCTACTGGGGCGCCGGGATGGACTCCGACAATCTCGCGGTGGCTCAGGAGGCCGATCGCCTCGGTTACGCGGTCTGCTGGGCGGCCGAGGCATACGGGTCCGACGCCCCCACGGTGCTCTCCTGGGTGGCCGCGCAGACCGAGCGGATCGACGTCGGCTCGGCGATCTTCCAGATCCCGGCCCGCACCCCCGCGATGACCGCGATGACCGCGGCGACCCTGGACTCGCTCTCCGGCGGCCGGTTCCGCCTCGGCCTGGGCGTCTCCGGGCCGCAGGTCTCCGAGGGCTGGTACGGCGTGAAGTTCGACAAGCCGCTGGCCCGCACCCGGGAGTACGTGGAGATCGTCCGCAAGGCGATGACCCGCGAGCGGCTGTCCTACGAGGGCGCGCACTGGACGCTGCCGCTGCCCGGCGGCCCCGGCAAGCCGCTGAAGCTCACCGTCCACCCGGAGCGCGAGCACATCCCGCTCTACATCGCGGCCATCGGCCCGAAGAACCTCCAGCAGACCGGCGAGATCGCCGACGGTGCGCTGCTCATCTTCCCCTCCGCCGACCACCTGGAGGAGACCGCGATCTCCCACCTCCGGGCGGGGCGGGAAGCGGCCGGCAAGACCATGGACGGCTTCGACGTCTGCCCCACCCTCCCGCTGTCCGTCGGCGAGGACAAGGACGTCAGCGCGCTCGCCGACCAGTTCCGCCCGTACACCGCGCTGTACGTCGGCGGCATGGGCAGCCGGAAGCAGAACTTCTACAACCAGCTGGCGCAGCGGATGGGGTACGAGAAGGAGGCCGCCGAGATCCAGGACAAGTACCTGGCCGGGGACAAGGCCGGCGCCGCCGCGGCGATCCCCGAGCGGCTGATCGACCAGACCACCCTCCTCGGCTCGGTCGACCGGATCGCCGAGCGGATGCAGGCGTACGCGGCGGCCGGCGTGACCACGCTGACGCTGGCGCCGGCCGGCTTCACCCTGGACGAGCGGGTGGCCTCGCTCCGTGCGGGCGTCGAGGCGCTGGAGCGCGCCGGCCTGGCGTAACTCCCGGCAGGTCCCGGACACGCGAAGGCCCGGCGCCTGGGCGCCGGGCCGGTGGAGGAGCACTGCGGCCGTGGTGGGGGCTCGGGGGCTTCCCCGCCACGGCCGTCACGGAACTCAACGCCTCAGCGGCGGGCGGGTTACGGGGCTCGCCCCGGCCCGGGCCACGCGAACGGGCGCACGGGCGCCGCCCCCGGTTGCCGGCGGCGGAACACGGCATTTGGCTTTCCCTTCACGGGCGTGTCCGTTCGGAGGTGACGCTGATGTTCTCGGCCAGGAGCCTGTTCCAGGAGATCGTCGACAACGACGCCTCCTACCGCCTCTTCTGCTCCATCGCGGCCAGCGGGGAGGCCCAGGGCGGCTGGGAGAACGGCCGGATCGCCGCACTGCTCCCGGAGTCCCAGCGCGACCTGGCGCCCAAGGTCGCCCGGCACGGCGCCGACGAGGACAAGCACGGCCGGATCTTCCACGCCCTGCTCCGCAAGCGCGGCCTGACGCCCGTCGAGATCCCCGCGGCCACCGACTACACCATGCTGCTGGAGCGGCGGGGCATCGGACTGGCCCACGACCAGCTCCGCCGCCAGGAGCCGCTCGGCGAGCGGGACGTCATCACCTACCTCGCGCACAGCCGGGTCACCGAGCAGCGCGCGGCCGAGCAGATGCTGCTGCTGCGCACGTACTTCGGCGACCACCCCGAGGTCGGCAAGGCGGTCAGGATGATCTGCCACGACGAGGAGAACCACCTCGCGTACTGCCACGAGGAACTGCTGCGGCTGGCCCGGGCCGGCCACGGGCGGACCATCCAGCGGACCCTGCGGGAGTGCGCGCTCGCCGAGATCGCCGTCCACCGGGACGTCAGTCTGGCCGTGATGGCGCACATGGGCCGCATCCTGCGGTGGCCGACGCTCAAGTCCGCGCTGCTCAGGGCCGGGATCATGGCGCTCTACGGCTACGAGCGGCTGGTCGGCTGGCGGCGGATGGTCAGCCTCGCCATGCCCGAGCGGCGGAACGCGCTGGGCGGCCCGGCCCCGGCCGCGCCGGACTTCGCCTGACCGGCCCGCCGTTCGGGGCGCCTCACAGCCAGCCGCGGCGCTTGAACAGCCGGTAGAGCGACACCTCGATGACGACCATCACCACCAGGATCGTCGGATAGCCCAGCGACCACTTCAGCTCCGGCATGTCGCTGAAGTTCATGCCGTAGATGCCCGCGATCAGGGTCGGTACCGCGGCCAGCGCCGCCCACGCCGAGATCTTGCGCATGTCGTCGTTCTGGCGGACCCCCATCTGCGCCAGATGGGCGGCGAGGATGTCCGACAGCAGCCGGTCCAGGCCCTCCACCGACTCGTTGGCGCGGGTCAGGTGGTCACCGACGTCCCGGAAGAACGGTCGGGCGTGGTCGTGCACGAAGGGCACGCCGGGGCTCTGCAAACGGGACATCGGCTCGGCCAACGGGACGGTGGCCCGGCGGAATTCGAGGACCTCGCGCTTGAACGCGTAGATCTGGGCGGCGGTGCTCCTGGATTCCCGGCGGATCGGGGCGAACACCTCCGCCTCCAACTCCTCAAGATCCACCTGGAGTTCACCGGCGACCTCGATGTAGTGGTCCACCACCGCGTCACTGATCGCGTAGAGCACCGCCCCGGGGCCGTGCCGCAGGATCTCCGGGTGGTGCTCCAGCCGCTGCCGGACCGCCGCCAGCGGGCTGGCCGTACCGTGCCGGACGGTGACCACGAACGAGTCGCCGACGAAGACCATCAGCTCCGAGGCGGTCACGGTGTCGGCCGCGACGTCGTAGGTGATCGGCTTCAGCACCATGAACAGCGAGTCGTCGTAGACCTCCAGCTTGGGCCGCTGATGCGCCTTGAGGGCGTCCTCCACGGCCAGCGGGTGTAGCCCGAACTCGCTGCTGACCTGGTCGAACTCGTGCTGGGTCGGTTCGTACATACCCAGCCACAAGAACGAGCGGCCGTCCGCCCGGGCCGCGTCCAGCGCGCGGGAGAAATCCGTCGCGCACTCATGGCGGCGGCCCTCGCGGTAGATGGCGCAGTCCACGATCACACCAGGCATTCTCGCCCGTCCACGGGGCCCCTGCCAGGGAAGCGGTCCGGGAGCACGCACCGCACGCCGCCCGGGCCGGCCACGGGCGGACGACGGGAGTTTGACGGCAGGCTCTAGGGTTGCGGTCATGCCCACGCTGATCCTGGTGCGGCACGGCCGCTCCACCGCCAACACCTCCGGGGTGCTCGCCGGCCGGACCGCCGGAGTCGCCCTCGACGAGCGGGGCGCCGCCCAGGCCGCGGCGCTGCCCGCCCGGCTCGCGGGGGTCCCGCTCGCCGTCGCCGTCTCCAGTCCGTTGCAGCGTTGCCGGGAGACCCTGGCGCCGCTGCTGGCGGCCCGCCCCGAGCTGCGTCTCACCGCCGACGAGCGGATCACCGAATGCGACTACGGCGACTGGTCGGGCCGCAAACTCGCCGAGCTGGCCGACGAACCGCTGATGGAGATCGTCCAGCAGCACCCCTCCGCGGCCGCCTTCCCCGGTGGTGAGGCGATGCGCGAGATGCAGGCCCGTGCGGTGGCCGCGGTCCGGGACTGGAACGCCCGGGTCGAGCAGACCTCCGGCGCCGAGGCGACCTACCTGATGTGCTCGCACGGTGACATCATCAAATCCCTGGTCGCCGACGCCCTCGGCATGCACCTGGACCTCTTCCAGCGGATCTCCGTGGAGCCGTGCTCGGTGACCGTGGTCCGCTACACCCGGCTGCGCCCCTACGTGGTACGGCTCGGCGACACCGGTGACCTCGCCTCACTGGTGCCCCGTGAGGACGGCGGCGGGGCCGGGAGCGAGCGGGACGCGGCCATCGGAGGCGGTGCGGGCGCAGCGTGATCAGCGGGCGCAGTAGGGTGGTGCGACGGCGCTGCCCGCGACGCCCCTGAGATCCGCGCAGTACCCCTCCAGGACACAGCGACCGCAGCGGCCGCACTGACCTATGCAGTCGAGACAATCGGAGCAGGACGTTGTCCCGTCAGGTGTACTTCTACGACCTACCGGACCGTTTCGTGGCCGGTACGGTCGGGCTGCCTGGCCGCCGTAGCTTCTTCCTCCAGGCCACCGCGGGCGGCCGGACCACCAGCGTCGCCCTGGAGAAGACTCAGGTGGCGGCGCTCGCCGAGCGGATCGACGAGCTCCTGGACGAGGTGGTGCGGCGCAGCGGCGGCAGTGCCCCGGTGCCCGCCGTCTCACCGAACGAGATGTCCGACACCGCGCCCTTGGAGTCGCCGGTGGAGGAGGAGTTCCGGGTCGGCACCATGGCGCTGGCCTGGGACGGCGAGGACGAACGGATGATCGTCGAGGCCCAGGCGCTGGTCGAGCTGGAGGCCGACAGCGACGAGGACCTCGCCGACGCCGAGGAGCGGCTGCTCCAGGACGACGAGAACGGCCCGCCGATGCTGCGGGTGCGGCTGACCGGCACCATGGCCCGGGCGTTCGCCAAGCGGGCGCTGGACGTCGTCAACGCGGGCCGCCCGCCGTGCCCGCTGTGCAGCCTGCCGCTCGACCCGGAGGGACACGTATGCCCGCGCCAGAACGGATACCGGCGGGACGCCTGAGCGCCATGGAGCCCACCGTCGAACCGGCCGGCCCCCGGGCCGCTCACGAGGCCCCGCCGGAGCCCGTCCGGGAGCCCGTCGGCAGCCTGGCGCCGGCGCTGCTCGCCGAGGGTGAGCTGACCGTCCGCGGCCAGATCCAGGAAGCCTCCAACGCCGTGCTCTACTGCACCGTCGCGCTCGACGGGCGCAGCGCCGCCTGCGTCTACAAGCCGGTCCGCGGCGAGCGCCCGCTGTGGGACTTCCCCGATGGCACGCTCGCCCAGCGCGAGGTCGCCGCGTACGAGGTCTCCCGGGCCTGCGGCTGGGACCTGATCCCCACCACGGTGCTGCGGGACGGCCCGTACGGGACCGGCATGGTCCAGGAGTGGATAGCGCCGCCCGGGGACGGCGACGAGGTGCCGGAGCTGCTGGCGCTGGTCGCCGAGGACGAGCCGGCGCCGGGCTGGAAGGCGGTCGGTCGGGCCGAGATCGGCGCGGGACGCACCGCGCTGCTGGTCCACGCCGACCACCCGCGGCTGCGCCGGCTGGCCGTCCTGGACGCGGTGATCAACAACGGTGACCGCAAGGGCGGCCATCTGCTGCCCGGGGCCGGTGGCGGGTTCTTCGCGATCGATCACGGTGTGACGTTCAACTCGGCCGACAAGTTGCGCACGCTCCTGTGGGGCTGGGCCGGGGAGCCGCTGACCGGCGAGGCGCTGACGGTGCTGCGCGGCGTGCAGGCGGAGCTGGCGGACGGTGCGCCGCTCGCCGCCCGACTGGCCGAACTGATCACAGAAGCCGAGCTGGCGGCGCTGCGGGCCCGGGTGGACGGGCTGCTGAGCAGCGGGCGGCACCCGGAGCCGAGCGGGGAGTGGCCGGCGATTCCCTGGCCGCCGGTCTGATCCGGGGCACCGTCGGCCGCCCGGTGCAAGCACCGGCTCCACCGGAGCGGCTGACGCCGCACCACCCACAGCCCCCAGCTCCTGGCACATCCGGCCGTGGAACGCAAGACCGCCTTTCCGGCCAGAGAAGCCCCTCCGGTTCGTATGCGGAACATCCGTCCGGTTACGCTCAAGGCATGCATGCATGGCCCGCTTCTGAGGTCCCCGCCCTGCCTGGTCAGGGCCGCGACCTGAGGATCCACGACACCGCGACCGGCGGACGGGTAACCCTCGACCCCGGTCCCGTCGCCCGTATCTACGTCTGCGGCATCACGCCGTACGACGCCACCCACATGGGGCACGCGGCGACCTACAACGCGTTCGACCTCGTTCAGCGCGTGTGGCTCGACACGAAGCGCCAGGTGCACTACGTGCAGAACGTCACCGACGTCGACGACCCGCTGCTGGCGCGGGCAGTGGCGACCGGTGTCGACTGGACCGCCCTCGCCGAGCGCGAGACCGCCCTCTTCCGCGAGGACATGACGGCACTGCGGATGCTGCCGCCGCGCCACTACATAGGTGCCGTCGAGTCGATACCCCACATCGTCCCGCTGGTGGAGCGGCTGCGCGACGCCGGCGCCGCCTACGAGCTGGACGGTGACGTCTACTTCTCGGTCGCCTCCGACGCCCACTTCGGCGAGGTCTCCGGCCTCGACGCCGAGGCGATGCGGCTGCTGTCCGCGGAGCGCGGCGGCGACCCGGAGCGCGAGGGCAAGAAGAACCCGCTCGACCCGATGCTGTGGATGGCCGCCCGCGACGGCGAGCCGAGCTGGGACGGCGGCTCGCTGGGCCGCGGCCGGCCCGGCTGGCACATCGAGTGCGTGGCCATCGCCCTGGAGCACCTCGGCATGGGCTTCGACGTCCAGGGCGGCGGCTCCGACCTGGCCTTCCCGCACCACGAGATGGGTGCCTCGCACGCCCAGGCACTGACCGGCGAACACCCCTTCGCCCAGGCGTACGTGCACGCCGGCATGGTCGCCCTGGACGGCGAGAAGATGTCCAAGTCCAAGGGCAACCTGGTCTTCGTCTCCAAGCTGCGGCGGGACGGCATCGACCCGGCCGCGATCCGCCTGACGCTGCTGGCCCACCACTACCGCAGTGACTGGGAGTGGACCGACGCGGTGCTCCCGGAGGCCGAGGCGCGGCTGGCCCGCTGGCGCTCCGCCGTCTCCCGCCCCGACGGTCCGCCCGCCGAGACCCTCCTGGCGGAGATCCGCACCGCGCTCGCCGACGACCTGGACGCGCCGGCCGCGCTGGCGGCGGTGGACCGTTGGGCCGCCGCGCAGGAGAACGGCGGCGGCACGGACGAGGGCGCGCCCGGGCGGGCCGCGGGGGGGGGGGCGGCGCGGCGGGGGGGGGGGCTGTACGGCGGGGCGGGGGCTGTGGCGGGAGGTGTGGGGGGCCCCCCGCCCGTTGGGCGGGGGCGCCCCTTCGTCGTTGCCTGCGTCCTGCCCGGCGCCGTGCCGGATCGGGGCCGGGCGGCCGGTCAGCTTCCGGTGCCGGGGGCCTCCGGGCCGTCGCCGTCGGTGCGGCCGCCGTCCGGGCCGTCTTCCGGATCGCCCGCGCCCTCGGTTTCCGGGCCGCCGGGCGTCTTCGGGGGCCCGGTGTCCTCCGGCGGCCGGGGCTCGCGCGGCTCCTTGGGGGTGGCACGGGGGTGCCGGGTGCGGCCGCTGGCGGTGTCGCGGAGGTACGAGCCGTCCCGGCCGTCGGCGAGGCCGCCCTCGGTCGCCACTCCGGGGCCGGCCTGCGGGTCGCGGTGGCGCAGGTAGCGCTCGAACTCGCGGGCGATGGCCTCGCCGGACGCCTCCGGGAGCTCGGCGGTGTCCCGGGCCTCCTCCAGCGACTGGACGTACTCGGCGACCTCGCTGTCCTCGGCGGCGAGTTGGTCCACGCCCAGCTGCCAGGCGCGGGCGTCCTCGGTCAGCTCGCCGAGCGGGATCCGCAGGTCGAGCAGGTCCTCCAGGCGGTTGAGGAGGGCGAGGGTGGCCTTGGGGTTGGGCGGCTGGGAGACGTAGTGCGGCACCGCGGCCCACAGGCTGACCGCCGGGACGCCGGCGTGCGTGCACGCCTCCTGGAGGATGCCGACGATGCCCGTCGGGCCCTCGTAACGGGACTCCTCCAGGTCCAGCCGGCGTGCCACGTCCGCGTCGGAGGTGACCCCGCTGACCGGGACCGGCCGGGTGTGCGGGGTGTCGCCCAGCAGGGAGCCCAGCACCACCACCATCTCGACGCCCAATTCGTGGGCGAAGCCGAGGAGTTCGTTGCAGAACGAGCGCCAGCGCATGCTCGGCTCGATGCCGCGGACCAGGACCAGGTCGCGGGGGTGGCCCTTGCCGTCCGCGTCGCTGATCCGGACGACGGAGAGCCGCGTCGTGGGCCAGGTGACCCTGCGGACGCCGTTCTCCAGGAAGACCGTCGGGCGATTGACCTGGAAGTCGTAGTAGTCCTCCGCGTCGAGCGCGGCGAAGACCTCGCCCTTCCATTCCCGATCCAGGTGCGCGACCGCGGCGGAGGCGGCATCGCCGGCGTCGTTCCACCCCTCGAACGCGGCCACCATGACCGGGTCGATCAGCTCGGGCACCCCCTCCAGCTCGATCACCCAGCCCCTCCTTCCGGCCGGCCCGGCCGCCTGGGGCGGCCGCCGGCTGCAGTTCCGTTGCGTGCGCTCCCAAGACTACGGCTTCTGTGGTGCCGATCCGCAGCCCCTTTGCGAGCGCGTGTACGGATAGATCCGATCTGTAGTCGAAGAAAGGGGGGCTTGGCTGGTCAACGACCCTGGTGTTGCTGGTGGATTCGGGTACGGGGTCTGGACGCGGTCTTCGGGGCGGGGCTATACATCGGAGGACCGGGAAAGGTCCGATGTTCTCCCGCGACTGTTCTCCCGCGACATCCGCGCGCTATGACATCCCAGGGAGCGTGCCCATGGCCGTAACCGACACTGTCACCGGGCTGGAGGTCCACGACGTCCGCTTCCCCACCTCCGACCAGCTGCACGGTTCGGACGCGATGAACCCCGACCCCGACTATTCCGCCGCCTACGTCGTCCTGCGCACCGCCGACGGGCCGGACGGACACGGCTTCTGCTTCACCATCGGGCGCGGCAACGATGTCATGGCTGCCGCGATCCTGGCCCTGGCCCCGTACGTCGTCGGCCGCCCCGCCCCGGTCACCGCCGACCGGCTCGGCGCGCTCCACCGCGACCTCACCCACGACTCCCAGCTGCGCTGGCTCGGCCCCGAGAAGGGCGTGGCGCAGATGGCCGCCGGGGCGGTGGTCAACGCCGCCTGGGACCTCGCCGCGCGCCGCGCCGGCCTCCCGGTCTGGGCGTTCCTGGCCGGGCTGACGCCCGAAGAACTGGTCGGGCTGGTCGACTTCCGCTACCTCTCCGACGCGCTGACGCCCGCCGAGGCGCTGGCCCTGCTGCGTGCCGCCGAGCCCGGCCGGGCCGGGCGCGCCGCCCGCCTCAAGGCCGAGGGCTACCCCGCCTACGCCACCTCGCCCGGCTGGCTCGGCCACGACGACGTCACCCTGGTCCGGCTCGCCAAGGCGGCGGTGGCCGACGGCTTCGACCAGATCAAGCTGAAGGTGGGCGCCGACCTCGACGACGACCTGCGGCGGCTGCGGCTGGCCCGGGACGCGGTCGGGCCCGGCGTACGGATCGCGGTCGACGCCAACCAGCGCTGGGACGTGGCCGAGGCGGTCCGCTGGATGACCGCGCTGGCGCCCTACGCCCCGCACTGGATCGAGGAGCCGACCAGCCCGGACGACGTCCTGGGGCACGCCGCGGTGCGCTCCGGACAGCCGGTCAAGGTCGCCACCGGCGAACACGTCGCCAACCGCGTGGTGTTCAAACAGCTGCTCCAGGCCGGCGCGGTCGACTTCGTACAGATCGACGCGGCCCGGGTGGCCGGGGTCAACGACAACCTCGCGATCCTGCTGATGGCCGCGAAGTACGGGGTGCCGGTGTGCCCGCACGCCGGTGGGGTGGGGCTGTGCGAGCTGGTGCAGCACCTGGCGATGTTCGACTACGTGGCGGTGTCCGGGAGTTGGGAGGACCGGGTGATCGAGTACGTGGACCACCTGCACGAGCACTTCACCGATCCGGTCGTCGTCGAGCGCGGCCGCTACCGCGCGCCGGACGCGCCCGGTTTTTCCGCCCGGATGGACCCGGCGTCGCTGGCCGAGTACCGGTTCCCCGACGGGCCGGTGTGGCGGGCCCGCGGACCGCGCCGGGCAGCGGGGGTGCCGGCATGAGCGGGCGCACCGGAGCGGACGACTTCGCGGGCCTGGCGGCCCTCGTCACCGGCGGTGGCTCGGGCATCGGGGCGGCCACCGCGGCCCTGCTGCTGGCCCGCGGCGCCCGGGTCGCCGTCCTGGACCGCGACCCGTCGGGGGCGCCCGCCGGGGCGGTCCGGATCGCCGCCGACGTCACCGACGACACCGGCGTCCGGACCGCGGTCGCGGCGGCGGTGGCGGAACTGGGCGCCCTGCACACCCTCGTCGGCAACGCCGGGACCGGCGCCGTCGGCAGCGTCGAGGACAACGACGACGCGGAGTGGGAGCACGTCCTGGACGTCAACGTCCTGGGGCTGGTGCGCACCGCCCGGGCCGCGCTGCCGCACCTGCGGCGGGCCGCGGTCGGCGCGCCCGGCGCGGTCTCCATCACCCACACCTGCTCCATCGCCGCCACCGCCGGTCTGCCGCAGCGGGCGCTGTACAGCGCGAGCAAGGGGGCGGTGCTCGCGCTGACCCTGGCGATGGCCACCGACCACCTCCGGGACGGCATCCGGGTCAACTGCGTCAACCCCGGCACCGCGGACACCCCGTGGGTCGCCCGGCTGCTGGACCGGGCCGCCGACCCGGCCGCCGAACGGGCCGCGCTCAACGCCCGCCAGCCCATGGGCCGGATGGTCACGGCGGAGGAGGTCGCCGCCGCCATCGTCCACTTGGCGTCCCCGGGGGCCTCCGGCATCACCGGCACCGCGCTGGCCGTGGACGGAGGGATGCAGGGGCTGCGGCCCCGCTCGGCCGACTGAGCCGCCGCACCGGGGGCCGGGGCGACCGGCGTCCGGCAGGCCCCCGCTCCTCCCTACGGGTGCTCTCCACTACGGCCACTCTCCACTCGGCCGCCAACCACGGCCGCCACGCGTTACGACCGCTACCCGTTGCGACCGCCGCCCGTCACGACCGAGGGAACACCACGACCGAGGGAACACCGACCCGACGCGAGGGACCACCCATGAGACTGCGTACCCGCACCACCGGCGCGGCGGCCGGAGCCGCGGTGCTCGCGCTGGCCACCCTGGCTGCGCTGACCGGCTGCAACCGCGGCAGCGACGCCGCGGGCCGGATCGGCATCGACGTGCCCCGCACCGACACCGACTTCTGGAACTCCTACCAGCAGTACCTGGAGGCGGACCTGTCCCACGGCGGCCCGTCCGCGCTCCCGTTGGCCAACTCGCAGAACGACATCGCCAAGGTCGTCTCCGACGTCCAGGCGCTGACCAGCCAGGGCGCCCGGGCGATCGTGATGGCCCCGCAGGACACCGGCGCCATCACCGCCGAACTCCGGCGCCTGGCCGACAAGAAGATCCCGGTCGTCAGCGTCGACACCCGCCCCGACGACGGCCCGGTCTACATGGTCGTCCGGGCCGACAACCGCGCCTACGGGGAGCGGTCCTGCGAGTTCCTCGGCAAGCGGCTCGGCGGCCACGGCCGGGTCGCCGAACTCCAGGGCGACCTCAGCTCGATCAACGGGCGGGACCGCTCGGAGGCGTTCGCGGCCTGTATGAAGCGGAAGTTCCCCGGGATCACCGTCCACGAACTGGCCACGGACTGGAAGGGCGAGGTCGCCTCCGCCAAGCTCCAGAGCCTGCTGGCCCAGCACAAGGACCTCGACGGCGTCTACCTCCAGGCCGGCGGCGCCTTCCTCCAGCCGGTGCTGGCCCTGTTGCAGCAGCGCGGACTGCTCGAACCCGCCGGGACACCGGGCCACCTCACGCTCATCTCCAACGACGGCATCCCCGACGAACTGGCCGCCATCCGGGCCGGCACCCTGGACGCCACCCTCTCCCAGCCCGCCGACCTCTACGCCAAGTACGCCCTGTACTACGCCCGGGCGGCGCTCGCCGGGAAGACCTTCCGGCCCGGGCCGACCGACCACGGCTCGACCATCGTGAAGATCAAGAACGGGTGGGAGGACCAACTGCCCGCGCCCCTGGTCACCAAGGACAACGTCAACGACCCGCAGCTGTGGGCCAATCAGCTGGCGAAGGGGAAGTGATGGCCGCCCCCGGCGGCGGCCCGGCGGCCGAACGGCCCGCGGCGGTGCACGCCGAGGGCATCGTCAAGCGCTACGGGCCCACCCTCGCCCTCGACGGGGTCCACCTGACCGTCCGGCCCGGAGAGGCGCACGCCCTGGTCGGCCGCAACGGCGCCGGCAAGTCGACCCTGGTGGCGGTGCTGACCGGGATGGCCCGGCCGGACGCCGGGCGGGTCACCTTCGGCGGGGCGCCCGCGCCCGGCCGGGGCGACCCCGCCGCCTGGCAGCGCCGGGTCGCCTGCGTCCACCAGCGGCCGATGACCGTGCCCGGACTGACGGTGGCCGAGAACCTCTTCCTCAACCGCTTCCCCGGCGGTCCCGCCATCCGCTGGCGGGCGCTGCGCACCCGGGCCCGGGACCTGCTCGCCGGCTACGGCGTGGACGTCGATCCGGCCGCCCGCCTCGGGGAACTGGGCGTCGAACAGCGCCAGTTCGTGGAGATCGCCCGCGCCCTGACGCACGGCGCCCGGCTGATCATCCTGGACGAGCCCACCGCCCGGCTGGACGCGGCCGGTATCGCCCGGCTCTTCACCAAACTGCGGGAACTGCGCGCCCAGGGAGTGGCGTTCCTGTTCATCTCCCACCACCTCCAGGAGGTCCATGCGCTCTGTGACACCGTTACAGTCCTCCGGGACGCCCGGTGGGTGCTGACCGCCCCGGTCGCCGAGCTGACCGAGGACGCGCTGGTGGCGGCGATGGCGGGGGAGGAGACCGGGCGCCGGCGCCCCGCCCGCGCCGGTGCGCCGCCGCTCCCGCCCGCCGCGCACCCCGCCGGCGAACCGCTGCTGCGGGCCGAAGGACTGGCCCTGCAAGGGCACTTCGGCCCGCTCGACCTGACCGTACGGGCCGGCGAGGTGGTCGGCCTGGCCGGCGCCGCCGCCGGCGGAACCACCGCGTTCGCCGAGGCGCTGGCGGGACTGCGCACCCCGGACGCCGGGCGGATCACCGTCCGCGGCCGGCCGGTCCGCCCCGGAAGCGTGCCGCACGCCCTGGACGCCGGCATCGGCTACGTCCCCGAGGACCGGCACCGCGAGGGACTGGTCCCCGGCCGCAGCGTCGCCGAGAACGCCACCCTGGCCGTCACCGGGCAGCTGGGCCCGCTGGGGACCGTCCTGCCCGCCCGGACCCGGGAGTTCGCCCGGCGGATGATCGCGGCACTGGACATCAAGACCACCGGGCCCGGCCAGCCGGTCGCCGGGCTCTCCGGCGGCAACCAGCAGAAGGTGGTGGTCGCCCGCGCGCTGGCCCGCGACCCCGCCGTCCTGGTCGCCGTCCGCCCCACCAACGGCGTGGACGTCCGGTCCAAGGAGGCCCTGCTCGGCGTCGTACGGCAGGTCGCGGACGGTGGCCGAGGCGCCCTGATCGTCTCCGACGAGCTGGCCGACCTGCGGGTCTGCGACCGGGTCGTGGCGGTCTTCCGCGGCCGGACCCGGGCCGAGTTCCCCCGCGGCTGGCGCGAGGCGGACCTGGTGGCCGCCATGGAGGGCGTCACCTCCGGCACCTCCGTCACCGCGGGCCCGCCCACCGCACCGGACACCCCCACGACGGAAGGGACCGCGCCATGACCGAGACCACGGCACCACCGGGCGCCGAGGCGCCACCGGCCGCCCCGGTGCGCCGCCCCCGGCTCGCACCGGGCCGCTGGCGGGACTTCTCCCTCGTCCCGGTGATCCTGCTCCTCGGCGTCATCGGCTTCATCGTCTCGCCCGCCTTCCTCACCGAGGACAACCTCATCGGCGTCGTCCAACAGTCCACCGAACTCGGCCTGTTGGTGCTCGGTGAGGCGCTGGTCCTGATCAGCGGGCGGATGGACCTGTCGCTGGAGTCGACCATCGGACTGGCGCCGGTGGTCGCCCTGTGGCTGGTCCTGCCCGCGCACGGCACCCGCTTCGCCGGGCTGGGGCTGCTGCCCTCCTGGACGGCGGTCCCGCTCTGCCTGGCCGTGGGCGCGATCATCGGCGCCGCCAACGGCTTCCTCATCCTCCGGCTCCGGGTCAACGGCTTCATCGCCACCCTCGGCATGCTCACCATGCTGCGCGGCCTGCACGTCGGCCTCTCCGAGGGCCGCTCCATCGGCGACGTCCCGGACTCCTTCGCCTACCTGGGCCAGGCCACCTGGCTGGGCGTCCCGGCCGCCGTCTGGATCTGCCTGGCCCTCTTCGCCCTCGGCGGCGCGGCGCTCGGCTACCTCCGGCACGGCCGGGCGCTCTACGCGATCGGCGGCAACCCGGAGGCGGCCCGGGCCGCCGGCATCCGCACCGACCGGGTCACCTGGATCGTCCTGGTCCTCGCCGGGGTCCTCGCGGCCTTCGCCGGCATCCTCTACACCGGCCACTACGGCGCGGTCTCCGCCAGCCAGGGCAGCGGTTGGATCTTCCAAGTATTCGCCGCGGCGGTGATCGGCGGCATCAGCCTCAAGGGCGGCCGCGGCACCCTCTTCGGGGCGCTCACCGGCGTCCTCACCCTCCAACTCGTCATCAACGTGATGACCCTGGGCGGCGTGCCACCGCTGTGGACGCAGTTCCTCAACGGCGCGATCATCCTCCTCGCGCTGATCGTCTCCCGCTTCACCAGCGGCGAGAAGCAGGACTGAAGGGACCGCCGCCATGAGCCGACCGCCCCACGGGCCACGGGAACTGGGCCGCAGCGGCGTCACCGTCCCACCGCTGGGCCTGGGCTGCGCCCCGCTCGGCAACCTCTACCGCGCCGTCCCCGAGGAGCGCGCCCGAGCCGTCGTCCGCACCGCCCTGGCCACCGGCGCCCGCTACCTCGACACCGCCCCGCACTACGGCGTCGGCCTCTCCGAGGAGCGCCTCGGCCGGGCGCTGCGCGGCCTCGACCGCACCGGCTACGTGCTGTCCACCAAGGTCGGCCGCCGGCTCCGCCCGCTGGCCCCCGGCGAGCAGCCGTCCGGCGAGGGCTTCGTGGCCACCCCCGCCCGGGCCCGGGTCCGCGACCTCACCCGCGACGGCATCCGGGCCACCCTGGAGGCGTCCCTGGCCCGGCTCGGCGTGGCCGCGGTGGACATCGTCTACCTCCACGACGTCGAGCACCACCTCCCCGAGGTCTACGCCACGGGCTACCCGGCGCTGGCCGAGCTCCGCGCCGAGGGGCGGGTCCGAGCCATCGGCTTCGGCATGAACCACAGCGGTGTGCTGGCCCGGCTGGTCGCCGACCTGGACGTCGACGTGGTGCTCTGCGCCGGCCGCTGGACACTGTTGGAACGGACCGCCGTCGACGACCTGCTGCCGGTGTGCGCCCGGCGCGGCACGTCGGTGGTGGTCGGCGGGGTCTACAACTCCGGTCTGCTGGCCGATCCGTCCCCCGGCGCCCCGTACGACTACGCGCCCGCGCCGCCCGCCGTGCTCGCCCGGGCCCGTCAACTGGCCGCCGTCTGCGCCGAGTTCGACGTCCCCCTCAAGGCGGCCGCGCTCCGCTTCCCGTTCGGACACCCGGCCGTCGCCGCGGCCGTGGTCGGCGCCGCCTCGCCCGAAGAGGCCGCCGAGAACGCCGCCCTCTTCCACCACCCCGTCCCGGACGACCTCTGGCCCGCCCTCGTCGCCCGCGGCCTGCTCGACCCCGACCTGCCGCTGCCGCTGGACGCCTGACCCCCGCCCGCCGACCCGACCAGCGGAGCCGCCCCGATGCGCATCGACGCCCACCACCACCTGTGGGACCTCACCCGCCGCGACCAGCCCTGGATGGACGGGCCCTGGGCCGACCCGATCCGCCGCGGCTACGCCCCGGCCGACCTCGCCCCGCACCTCGCGGCGCACCGCATCGCCGGTACCGTCCTGGTCCAGTCCTCGGCCTCGTACCGGGAGACCGTCGAACTCCTCGCCGTCGCCGCCGGGGACGGGCCGGTGCGCGGCGTCGTCGGCTGGGCCGACCTCACCGCCGCCGGCCTGCCGGACGCGCTCGCCGCCCTGCCCGCCGGACTCGTCGGCCTCCGCCACCAGGTCCAGGACGAACCCGACCCCGACTGGCTCGCCCGCCCCGCCGTCCGGCGCGGCCTGCGTACCCTGGCCGGCCGCGGACTCGTCTACGACCTGCTGGTCACCCCGCGCGAACTGCCCGCCGCCCAGGCCGCCGTCCGGGCCCTGCCGGAGCTGTCCTTCGTCCTGGACCACGCCGCCAAACCGGCGGTCGCCCACGGCGGTTGGCAGCCCTGGGCGGACGCGCTCACCGCGCTCGCCGCCCTCCCCAACGTCACCTGCAAGCTCTCCGGCCTGGTCACCGAGGCCGACTGGTCCGCCTGGCGGCCGCCGCAGATCCTGCCCTACGCCCGGCACGTCCTGGACGTCTTCGGCCCCGACCGGGTGATGTTCGGCTCCGACTGGCCGGTCTGCACCCTGGCAGCGCGCTACGGGGAGGTCGTCGCCCTCGCCGAAGCCGCCACCGACCACCTCACCCCGCCCGAACGTGCGGCGGTCTTCGGCGGCACGGCCACACGGGTCTACGACCTCGCCACACGGCCCGCGTCGGGCCCGGACTAGGCGTCCGGATTCCGCCAGCGCCGCCCGTCGCGGTGCCGGAGGATCGAGCCATACCGCGGAGGAAGCACCCGGAAGCGCAGAAACCCTTCCAGATGCCCTCAACACGGTACGTACGGTTCGAAGATGAAGATGAGACAAAGGTGATGACGATGACGACGGCCATGGCGTCCGCAACCCCCGTGCCCGGCACCCGCCCGCTGACCGGCAAGGCGGCCCTGGTGACCGGCGGCAGCCGGGGTATCGGCGCGGCGATCGCGGCGCGGCTGGCGGCCGACGGGGCGGCGGTGGCGCTGACCTACCAGCACCGGGACGACCTGGCCGCCCAGGTCGTCCAGCAGATCGAGCGGACCGGCGGACGGGCCTGGGCGATCCGGGCCGACGGCGCGGACCCGGACGCGGTACGGGCCTCGGTGGCCGCCGCGGCCGACCGGTTCGGGCGGCTGGACATCCTCGTCAACAACGCGGGCGCGGGCGTCATGGGCCCCTTCGAGGGGATCTCGCTCGACGACGTGGACCGGGTGCTGGCGATCAACGTCCGGGCCCCGTTCCTGGCCGCCCAGGCCGCGGCCGCCCACCTCTCCGAGGGCGGCCGGATCATCTCCATCGGCAGCTGCATGGCCGAACGGGTGGCCTTCCCCGGCAGTTCCCTCTACACCGCCAGCAAGGCCGCGCTGGGCGGCCTGACCAAGGCGCTGGCCCGGGAACTCGGCCCGCGCGGCATCACCGTCAACCTCGTCCACCCGGGTCCCATCGACACCGACATGAACCCGGCGGACGGCGAGAACGCCGCATTCCAGGCCCAGTTGACCTCGCTCGGCAGCTACGGGCAGCCGGCGGACGTGGCGGCGACGGTGGCCCACCTGGCGGGCGACGGCGGCCGGTACATCACCGGTGCCGCGCTCGCGGTCGACGGCGGCTTCGCGGTCTGACCACCGGCCGCGGGCGCCCTCACAGTGACGCCCGCAGCCACTGCTCCACACTGGCGATGTGCACCGTCGCCCACGCCCGCGCCGCCTCGGCGTCCCCGTCGCGCAGCGCGCCGAGGATCGCCCGGTGCTCGGTGAGGGTGCGGGCGACCGCGTCCTTCTGGGTCAGCCCGCGCCAGATCCTGGCGCGGGTGGTCGGCCCGGACAGGCCGTCCAGCAGCGAGCAGAGCACGGAGTTCCCCGACGCGGCGACGATCCGGCGGTGGAACTCCAGGTCGCCGGCGACCAGGTCCTCCACCGCCGGCGCGGGGCCCAACGCGTCCAACTGGGCCTGGAGCGCGTCCAGTTCGGCCGGGGGGAGCCGGCCGGCCGCCATGCCGGTGGCGGCCGGCTCCAGGATCCGGCGGACGGCGAGGAACTCCAACACCGTGTCGTCGCGGTGGAAGTCCACCACGAAGCTCATCGCTTCCAGCAGGAGCTGCGGGTCCAGGCTGGTGACGTAGGTGCCGTCGCCCTGGCGGACGTCGAGGATCCGGATCAGTGACAGCGCCCGCACCGCCTCCCGCAGGGAATTGCGCGACAGCCCCAGTTCGGCGGCGAGTTCGCTCTCCTTGGGCAGCCGGTCACCCGGCCGCAGCGCACCGGAGACGATCATCCCCTTGATCTTCTCGATGGCCTCGTCGGTGACCGCCATGGCCGCCCTCCCGGTCCGGACCCGCCCGGACGCCGCGGGCACCGCCCCCAGACATCCGATGTCTGGGGGCATTATGACCCGCGGGCCCGCTCAGCGCCCCTCCCCGCCCGCCCCGGCCTCGCCCGCCGGGGCCTCCCACAGCGTGCTGGGCGCCTCGCGGCGGACCACCGGGGCGATCTCCTCGGCGAACCGCTGGAGGGTCTCCACCTGTTCGCCGTGCTCCAGACCGAAGCCGTCGACGGTGATCGACTGGAGGTCGTGCCCGTACACCGCGTGGTAGCCGAGGATCTTGTCGATGATCTGCTGCGGCGAACCGATCAGCTGCGGACCGTCCGCGATGGCGTCCTCGATGGTGCGGAACGGGGTGTTGTAGCCGGCCTTGCCCGCCAGGTGCGGTCGGAAGGTCTGGGCGACCTTCGCCTCGTAGAGGTCCTTGTAGCGGGCGATCGCCTCCCGTTCGGTGTCGGCGATCAGCAGGCCGCCGGAGCCGGCGGCCACCCGGGCCCGCGCCGGATCGTGGCCGTACGCGGCGAACCGCTCGCGGTAGTGCGCGATCAACTCGGCGTAGGCGGCCCGCGGTTGGATGGCGTTGGCGGTGAACAGCGGATCACCGTGCTTCGCGGCGAGTTCGGGGGAGTTGCGGCTGGTGGCCGAGCCGTGCCAGATCCGCGGCGGACCGCCGTACGGGCGCGGCACGGTCGTCACGTCCTTCAACGGCGGCCGGAACTCGCCCGCCCAGTCGACGTTCTCCTCGCTCCACAGCCGGCGCAGCAGCTCGTACTTCTCGGCCTGGAGGTCCCACTGCCGCTCCTCGTCGAGCCCGAACAGGTCGAAGTGCCCGGCCTCCGCGCCCTTGCCGACGACGAGTTCGAGCCGGCCGCGGGCGAGCTGGGTGAGGGTCGCGTAGTCCTCGGCGACCCGCACCGGGTCGAGGATCGCCACGACGGTCACTCCGGTCAGCAACCGGATCCGGGACGTCCGGGCGGCCAGCGCCCCCAGCACCACCGACGGACTGGAGGAGAGGAACGGCCCGGCGTGCCGCTCACCGACGGCGTACGCGTCGAAGCCGAGCCGCTCGGCCGCCACGGCCGTCTCGACGACCTCCGCGAACCGGTCGGCGGGGGAGGGGAGATGACCGGTCAGCGGGTGCGGGGCATGGCCGATCAGGGAGAGCACGGAGAATTTCATGGGGTCCTTCCGGCGTGGAGTTCCGCCCGAGCGGGTGGGCGCACTGCCGGCCTCCGACGGTCGCCCCTCTCACTGTGCGCGCCGGACGTTGCCGCGGTGTGTCAGTCGCATGGCAGGGGTACGGGAATGACCGCGGCGCGCGCCCCGTTCGGGGACGCGCGCCGTGATGTGCTCCGGAAAGGCGAGTGGGGCGGCCCCCCGGCCGCCCCACCACCGTTCACCGACCGGCCTACTGGCCGTGCGTCAGCGCTCCAGCATGCCCTTGACCCGGGCGCGCACGTCCTCGTTGTCCAGACCGCGGATGGTCAGCGTGGTCCGGCGGCGCAGCACGTCGTCGACGGTCTCGGCCCACTCGTAGTCCCGGGCGTAGGCGACCTGCGCCCAGATCTCCGGCGCGTCCGGGTGGATCCGCTCGGCCAGCGCCGGGTCCTCGTTCGCCAGCCGGGCGATGTCGAAGGAGAGCGAACCGTAGTGGGTGGCGAGGTGCCGCGCGGTGTCGCCGGCCATCCGCGGGCCGGGGGTGCCGCCGTCGATCAGCAGGCGGTGGGCGACCGCGTTGGGGTTGGCGATACCGGGCAGCGGGAGCTTCTTCGGCAGCTGCGAGATCGGCTCCATGTCCTCGGCCAGCGGGTGGCCGGGCAGCGCGGCGAGCTTGTTCATCACCGTACGACCGATGTGCCGGAAGGTCGTCCACTTGCCGCCGGCCACCGACAGCATCCCGCCGCGGCCCTCGGTGACCACCGTCTCGCGCTTGGCCTTGGAGGTGTCGCCGGGGCCGCCGGGCAGCACCCGCAGACCGGCGAACGAGTAGGTGATCAGGTCGCGGGAGAGCTGCTGGTCGCGGACGGAGAAGGCGGCCTCGTCCAGGATCTGGGCGGTGTCCTTCTCGTTGACCGCGACGTCCGCCGGGTCGCCCTCGTACTCCTCGTCGGTGGTACCGAGCAGCAGCATGTCCTCCCAGGGGAGGGCGAAGGTGATGCGGTACTTGTCGATCGGGGTGGCCAGCGCGGCCTTCCAGGGGGAGGTGCGCTTGAGGACCAGGTGCGCGCCCTTGGACAGCCGGATGGAGGGGGCCGCGTTGGGGTCCTCCATCTTGCGCAGGTGGTCGACCCACGGGCCGGTGGCGTTGAGCACCAGGCGGGCGTTGACGCCGAACTCGCTGCCGTCCAGGCGGTCCTTGAGCTCCGCGCCGGTCACCCGGCCCTGGGTGAAGCGCATGCCGGTGACCTCGGAGTGGTTGAGGACCGTGGCGCCGGCGGCGACCGCCGCGCGGACGGTCATCAGCGCCATCCGGGAGTCGTTCATCTGGTCGTCGCCGTACACGGCCACGGCCTTGAGGTTCTCGGTGCGCAGCTCCGGGACGTCGCGCTGGGCCTTGGCCGGGCTTATGACGTGGCCGACGCCGTCGCCGAACGCGGAGAGCGCGGAGTAGGCGAAGACGCCCGCGCCGAGCTTGGCGGCGCCGTGCGGGCCGCCCTTGTAGACCGGCAGGTAGAAGGTGAGCGGGTTGGCGAGGTGCGGGGCCACCTGGCGGGAGACCGCGCGCCGCTCGAAGTGGTTCTCCGCGACCAGCTTGACCGCACCGGTCTGCAGGTAGCGCAGACCGCCGTGCAGCAGCTTGGAGGACGCGGAGGAGGTGGCGCCGGCGAAGTCACCGGCGTCCACCAGGGCAACCCGCAGTCCGGCCTGCGCGGCATGCCAGGCGGTGGAAATGCCCAGGATGCCGCCGCCGATCACCAGGAGGTCGTACGTCGCCTTGGACAGCTGCTCCCGGGTTTCGGCGCGGCTCGGGGTGGAACCGGCGGCCGGGTGCGTCCCGAGGGCCGGGACGCTCTGCAGGGTGCTCATGTTGTGCTCCTCGTCAGCTCTCGTCGTCGAGCCAGCCCATGGTCCGCTCAACGGCCTTGAGCCAGTTCTTGTACTCGCGGTCACGGGTGGCCGCTTCCATGCGGGGGGTCCATTCGGCGGCCCGGCGCCAGTTGGCGCGCAGTTCGTCGGTGCTGGACCAGAAGCCGACGGCCAGTCCGGCCGCGTAGGCAGCGCCGAGGCAGGTGGTCTCGGCGACCATCGGGCGCACCACGGGCGCGTCCAGGAAGTCCGAGATGGTCTGCATCAGCAGGTTGTTGGAGGTCATACCGCCGTCGACCTTGAGCGCGGTCAGCTCGACGCCGGAGTCCTTGGTCATGGCGTCGGTGATCTCGCGGGTCTGCCAGGCGGTGGCCTCAAGCACGGCACGGGCGATGTGCGCCTTGGTGACGTACCGGGTCAGGCCGGCGATGACGCCGCGGGCGTCCGAGCGCCAGTAGGGGGCGAAGAGACCGGAGAAGGCCGGCACGAAGTACGCGCCGCCGTTGTCCTCGACGGTGCTGGCCAGCGTCTCGATCTCGGCCGCGCTGTTGATGAGCCCCATCTGGTCGCGCATCCACTGGACGAGCGAGCCGGTGACGGCGATGGAGCCTTCCAGCGCGTAGACCGGCTGCTGGTCGCCGATGCGGTAACCGACCGTGGTGAGCAGCCCGTTGTACGAGTTGACCGGCTCGTGGCCGGTGTTCATCAGCATGAAGGTGCCGGTGCCGTACGTGGACTTGGCCTCGCCCTCGGCGAAACAGGTCTGGCCGAAGAGCGCGGCCTGCTGGTCGCCGAGCGCCGAGGCGACCGGGACGCCTTCGAGCACACCGGCGGCGGTGGTGCCGTAGACCTCGGCGGAGGAGCGGATCTCCGGCAGCAGGGCCGCCGGGATGTCCATCGACGTGAGGATCTTCTCGTCCCACTGCAGGGTGTGCAGGTTCATCAGGAGGGTGCGCGAGGCGTTGGTGACGTCGGTGACGTGCCGGCCGCCGTCGACCCCGCCGGTGAGGTTCCAGATGACCCAGGAGTCCATGGTGCCGAAGAGGATCTCGCCGCGCTCGGCGCGCTCGCGCAGGCCCTCGACGTTGTCCAGCAGCCAGCGGATCTTCGGGCCGGCGAAGTAGGAGGCCAGCGGCAGGCCGGTCTCCCGGCGGAAGCGGTCCTGGCCGACGTTGCGGCCCAGCTCCTTGCAGAGCCCGTCGGTGCGGGTGTCCTGCCAGACGATGGCGTTGTGGACCGGCTCACCGGTGTTCTTGTCCCAGAGGACGGTGGTCTCGCGCTGGTTGGTGATGCCGATCGCCTTGACATCGGCCGAGGTGAAGCCGGGGTTGCTCTGCGCGGCCTTGTCGATGGCGCCCTCGACGACCTGCTGGACGTTGGTCCAGATCTCGGTCGCATCGTGTTCGACCCAGCCCGGCTTGGGGAAGATCTGCTCGTGTTCCTTCTGGTCGACCGAGACGATCCGGCCGTCCCGGTCGAAGACGATGCAGCGGCTGGACGTGGTGCCCTGGTCGATCGCCGCGATGAACGGGCCGTGGCCGTGCGAGGAGGTGCTGGGGGTGTCGCTCATGGTGTGCTCCAGGATGTGGTGCGGGCGGAGGGGCGGACGGGGCGGCTCAGGCGAACGCCAACTGGTAGATGCCCCCGGCGATGGCTCCGCCGATCAGCGGGCCGACGACCGGGATCCACGCGTAGCCCCAGTCGGACCCCCCCTTGTTCGGCAACGGCAGCAGCGCGTGCACGACGCGCGGGCCGAGGTCGCGGACCGGGTTGATGGCGTACCCGGTCGGACCGCCCAGGGACAGGCCGATACCGGTGACGACCAAGGCGACCAGCAGTGTGCCGATCGCGCCCACGCCCTTGCCGTTGTCGCTCAGCCCGAGGGTGAGGATCGCCAGCACGAGCACGATGGTGGCGATGATCTCGGTGACGAGGTTCTGCACCACGTTCCGGATCTCCGGGCCGGTGGAGAAGATGCCCAGCACCGGGCCGGCCTTCGGAGCGGCGGCCGGGTCGACCATGCCCTCCTCGCCGTTGTGGCCGGCCAGCACCTCCGGGTCGGTCAGGTGCGCCCGGAACTGTCCGTAGTACGTGAGCCACACCAGAACCGCACCGATCATGGCGCCGAGGAACTCACCGGCGAAGTACACCGGCACCTGGCTCCACTCGATGCCGCCCTTGATCGCGAGGCCGATGGTGACGGCCGGATTGAGGTGTGCGCCGGACTTGGCGGCGATGTAGGCACCCGTGAGGACGGCGAAGCCCCACCCGAAGGCGATGGCGACCCATCCGGCGTTGAACGCCTTGGAGCGCTTGAAGGTGACGGCGGCGCACACGCCACCGCCCATCAAGATCAGAACAGCGGTACCGATGGTCTCGCTGATGAAGATGTCGGAGCTGGACACCCGCGACTCCTTTGTCCTTCGTCCAGGGGAAGGCGAACCCCGGGTCCCTCCGGTGGTCCGCGCCCTCCGAGAGGGCGTTGGTCGGCCCGCGGCAGTCCACACCATAACGCTTATTGCCGTCAGGTGTTCGGCAATGCCGACCGACGAACGGCAGTTTTATTTACCTCCCAGACCTCGTCAAGGGTTCTATGGCGAAAAACTTAGGTGAACATTTAGGGCATAGCGGGTCAGAATCGCCCTGCTCCCAGGTCACGGGAGACCGCACGTGCGCAATCCCTCACCGCAGCGACGATTTCCGGCCGCAGCTCACCGTCCCGGCAGACCCGTTCCACGGCCCCGGTGACCCCCACCGCACCCACCGGCATCCGCCGCCGGTCGTGGATCGGCGCGGCGATCGAGGCCACGCCCTCCCAGGTCTCCTCCACGTCCGCGGCCCAGCCGCGCGCCCGCGTCAGGTCCAGCACCGTCTCGAAGTCCGTCAGGTCGGTCGTGGTCCGCGGCGTGAACGCTTCCCGCTCGACCTCCAGGGCCTCGCTGTGCGCCACCGGGTCGTAGGCCGACAGCACCTTCCCCAGCGCCGTGCTGTGCAGCGGCTGCATCGCGCCGACCTCCAGCACCTGCCGGCTGTCGTCGGGGCGGAAGACGTGGTGCACGATCAGTACCCCCTGCTGGTGCAGGACGCCCAGGTAGACGCTCTCCCCGCTGGAGCGGGCCAGGTCGTCGGTCCACACCAGGGCGCGGGCCCGCAGCTCGTGGACGTCCAGGTAGCTGTTGCCGAGCCGTAGCAGCTCGGCGCCGAGCTGGTAGCGGCCCGAGGTCTGGTCCTGCTCCACGAAGCCCTCCTGCTGGAGCGTGCGCAGGATCCCGTGGGCGGTGCCCTTGGCCAGCCCCAGGGAGGAGGAGATGTCGGAGAGGCCCAGTCGTCGTTCTCCCCCCGCGAGCAGCCGCAGCATCGCGGCTGCTCGCTCCAGCGACTGGATCGTGCGTGCCATCGGGCGACCTCCGAAATATCTGGTTCGACAATGCTGAACGATATCGGCCCATGCCGACCGTCGGGAGAGGGCCGGGCCATCGACGATCATGGATAACGGACGGAGCCGCGCTCGGGAACCGCTGTCCACGCCGTGGAATGGGGAACACTCGTTCCGGCCCGGAAGCTACGCTGGCCGGGTGCGCCCTCTTCAGGGAGGGGTGCAAAGCCGACAGCCGTCGCAACCACGGGAGCATCACCATGGCCTCGAATACGCCCTCGTCCATCAGCTCGTCCCGCGTCTCCTCGTTCCGTGAAGCGCTCGCTTCGCGGGTCGTGGTGGCCGATGGCGCGATGGGCACGATGCTCCAGGCGCAGGATCCGACGTTGGAGGACTTCCAGCAGTTGGAGGGCTGCAACGAGATCCTCAACCTCACTCGACCCGACATCGTGCGGTCGGTGCATGAGGAGTACTTCGCTGTGGGTGTGGACTGTGTGGAGACCAATACCTTCGGTGCGAATTTCGCTGCACTGGCCGAGTACGACATCGCGGATCGGGTCCATGAGCTGTCGCAGGCCGGTGCGGCGATCGCTCGCGAGGTCGCCGACGAGTTCACCGCCTCCACGGGGCAGCAGCGCTACGTCCTGGGTTCGATGGGTCCGGGCACCAGGCTGCCCACGCTCGGGCACGTTGATTACGCCACGTTGCGGGACGCCTATCAGAGCAATGCCGAGGGCATGATCGCCGGCGGTGCGGATGCGTTGCTGGTGGAGACCACCCAGGACCTGCTGCAGACCAAGGCCGCCGTGCTGGGTGCCCGCCGGGCCCTCGCGGTCACGGGTACGGACCTGCCGATCATCTGCTCGGTGACGGTGGAGACCACCGGGACGATGCTGCTGGGTTCGGAGATCGGGGCGGCGCTGACGGCGCTGGAGCCGTTGGGCATCGACATGATCGGCCTGAACTGTGCCACCGGCCCGGCCGAGATGAGCGAGCACCTGCGCTACCTGGCCCGCCACTCCCGCATCCCGCTGTCGTGCATGCCCAACGCCGGCCTGCCGGTCCTGGGCAAGAACGGTGCGCACTACCCGCTGACCGCCTCCGAGCTGGCCGATGCGCAGGAGACGTTCGTCAGTGAGTACGGGCTGTCGTTGGTGGGTGGTTGCTGTGGGACCACGCCTGAGCACCTGCGGCAGGTCGTCGAGCGGGTCCGAGGCGTTGCCCCCACCGTCCGTGACGTCCGTCCCGAGCCCGGCGCGGCCTCCCTCTACCAGACCGTCCCGTTCCGCCAGGACACCTCCTACCTGGCGATCGGCGAGCGGACCAATGCCAACGGGTCGAAGAAGTTCCGTGAGGCGATGCTGGAGGGCCGCTGGGACGACTGTGTGGAGATGGCCCGCGACCAGATCCGCGAGGGTGCCCACCTGCTCGACCTGTGTGTGGACTATGTGGGTCGCGACGGGGTCGCGGACATGGCGGAGTTGGCGGGCCGGTTCGCCACTGCCTCCACGTTGCCGATCGTCTTGGACTCCACCGAGCTGGAGGTCATCGAGGCGGGGCTGGAGAAGCTCGGTGGCCGTGCGGTGATCAATTCCGTCAACTATGAGGACGGTGACGGCCCGGACTCGCGTTTTGTGAAGGTGACGCGGCTGGCGGCCGAGCATGGTGCGGCGTTGATCGCGTTGACCATCGATGAGGAGGGGCAGGCGCGCACCGCCGAGAAGAAGGTGGAGATCGCCGAGCGGCTGATCGCGGACCTGACCGGCAACTGGGGGGTGCGGGAGTCCGACATCCTCATCGACTGCCTGACGTTCACGATCTGCACCGGTCAGGAGGAGTCGCGCAAGGACGGGATCGCCACCATCGAGGGCATCCGGGAACTGAAGCGGCGTCATCCGGACGTTCAGACGACGTTGGGGCTGTCGAACATCTCCTTCGGTTTGAATCCGGCCGCGCGCATCGTGTTGAACTCGGTGTTCCTGGACGAGTGCGTCAAGGCCGGCCTGGACTCGGCGATCGTGCACGCCTCGAAGATCTTGCCGATCGCGCGCTTCGACGAGGAGCAGGTCACCGTGGCGCGGGACCTGGTCTTCGACCGGCGCAGTGAGGGCTATGACCCGCTGCAGAGGTTGATGGAGCTGTTCGAGGGTGCCACCGCGAAGTCGCTGAAGGCGGGCAAGGCCGAGGAGTTGGCGGCGCTGCCGTTGGAGGAACGGCTCAAGCGGCGCATCATCGACGGTGAGAAGAACGGCCTGGAGGCCGACCTCCAGACCGCGCTTGCCGAGCGTCCGGCCTTGCAGATCGTCAACGAGACGTTGCTGGACGGCATGAAGGTGGTCGGCGAGCTGTTCGGCTCCGGTCAGATGCAGTTGCCGTTCGTGCTGCAGTCCGCTGAGGTCATGAAGACCGCGGTGGCCTATCTGGAGCCGCACATGGAGAAGTCCGACGACGAGGGCAAGGGCACGATCGTGCTGGCCACCGTCCGCGGTGACGTCCATGACATCGGCAAGAACCTCGTCGACATCATCTTGTCCAACAACGGCTACAACGTCGTCAACCTGGGCATCAAGCAGCCCGTCTCCGCGATCCTGGAGGCTGCCGAGGAGCATCGGGCCGATGTCATCGGCATGTCCGGACTCCTGGTCAAGTCCACCGTGATCATGAAGGAGAACCTGGAGGAGCTCAACCAGCGCAAGATGGCGGCCGACTACCCCGTCATCCTCGGCGGCGCCGCCCTGACCCGCGCCTACGTCGAGCAGGACCTCCACGAGATCTACGAGGGCGAAGTCCGCTACGCCCGCGACGCGTTCGAGGGCCTGCGGCTGATGGACGCGCTCATCGCCGTCAAGCGCGGCGTGCCGGGGGCGGCGCTGCCGGAGCTGAAGCAGCGTCGGGTGCCGCAGCGAGCCGTGCAGGCCGCCGAGCCGGAGCCGGAGCAGGGCGCGGTCCGCTCCGACGTCGCCGTCGACAACCCGGTGCCGACCCCGCCGTTCTGGGGCACCCGGGTCATCAAGGGCATCCAGCTCGCCGACTACGCCTCCTGGCTCGACGAGGGCGCCTTGTTCAAGGGCCAGTGGGGGCTCAAGCAGGCCCGCACCGGCGAGGGTCCCACCTACGAGGAGCTGGTGGAGAGCGAGGGCCGGCCGCGGCTGCGGGGCTGGCTGGAGAGGCTCCAGACCGAGAACCTGCTGGAGGCGGCCGTCGTCTACGGCTACTTCCCGTGCGTGTCCAAGGGTGACGACCTGATCCTGCTGGGCGAGGACGGCACCGAACGCACCCGCTTCACCTTCCCCCGGCAACGCCGCGGCCGCCGCCTGTGCCTGGCCGACTTCTTCCGCCCCGAGGAGTCCGGCGAAACCGACGTCGTCGGCCTCCAGGTCGTCACCGTCGGCTCGAAGATCGGCGAAGCCACCGCCGAGCTCTTCGAAGCCAACTCCTACCGCGACTACCTCGAACTGCACGGCCTGTCCGTCCAGTTGGCCGAGGCGCTGGCCGAGTACTGGCACGCCCGGGTCCGCGGCGAGCTGGGCTTCGCCGGGGAGGACCCCGCCGACGTCGAGGACATGTTCGCGCTGAAGTACCGCGGCGCGCGCTTCTCCCTCGGCTACGGCGCCTGCCCGGACCTGGAGGACCGTGCCAAGATCGCCGACCTCCTCCGGCCCGAGCGGATCGGCGTCCAACTCTCCGAAGAGTTCCAACTCCACCCGGAGCAGTCCACCGACGCCATCGTCATCCACCACCCGGAGGCCAAGTACTTCAACGCGCGGTAGCGCGGTGGCCGGTCGGGGTCCGGGGGCCGCTCCCGGGACCCCGACCGGTGACGCGCCGTAGCGCTGGGTGCCCGGCGAGCGCCCGGGAAGCGGATCCTCCGCACTCACCGGGCGTTCCGCCGGGCACCGTCGTACACTTGTCGGTCCGGTAGTGGCCGGTCGTTTCCCCCGCCGGGGGAGGCGGCCGGCCCTTTCGTCCCTCCGGGGACGTCCCAACGGAGGTGGATGGATGACCAGCAGCATCCCCGCAGTCGGCACCCGCACGGCCGATGCCGCGACCCTCCAGGCCGTGTTCCTCGATCTGGACGGCACGCTCGTCGACACCGAGGGCTTCTGGTGGGAGGCCGAGGCAGAGGTCTTCGCCGGGCTCGGCCACACCCTCGACGAGTGCCACCGGGAGGTCGTGGTCGGCGGTCCGATGTCCCGCAGCGCCGGCTACCTGCTTCGGGCGACCGGCGCCGACATCGGCCTGGCGGAGCTGAGCACCCTGCTCAACGAGGCGTTCGCGGCCCGGATCAGCCGCGGAGTCCCGCTGATGCCGGGCGCCCGCCGACTGCTGTCCGAGCTGGCCGCCCACGAGGTGCCCACCGCGCTGGTCTCCGCCTCGCACCGGACCGTCATCGAGCAGGTGCTGCACTCCCTCGGCCCGGAGAACTTCGAGCTCACCATCGCCGGCGACGATCTGATGCGGACCAAGCCGCACCCGGACCCGTATCTGACCGCCGCCATGCGGCTGGGCGTCGACCCGGCCCGGTGCGCCGTCGTCGAGGACACCCTGACCGGGGTGCGGGCGGGGGAGGCGGCCGGCTGCCAGGTGGTCGCGGTGCCGTCCGTGACGCCCATTCCGCCCGCTCCGGGGCGGACCGTGGTGCGCTCCCTCGAAGAAGTCGATCTCCCTTTTCTGCGGGCGCTCATCACGGAAAGCCAGGGAACCGTGCACTGAGCGTACTGCGCGGAATGCTCCGGAACTCACGGCAGCGAACCGCTTATTTTCCGTGACGAATACCCGGGGGAATTCACGCGGCGGCCCGACCGCTAGGATGCGTGACGTTTCTCACGCGCCGGGCCGTCGACAGAGGGCCCGGCCGATGTTCCAGGGGGTCTCACCGGTGGTTTCTACGGGGGCAAGTGTCCGGATTGATGGGGCAACGTGCGATACGTTCCACCGTCCGGTTATCGATCACCGAGTCTCCGTTATCCGACCGCCATATCGATGTAACTTCCTTGCGTCGATGACCCGCTGGCGGTGCCTACTAATCTCGACGCGAGCAACACCTCTGCGCTGATAAGGAACCTGCCGACGATGAATCGCAAGACCTTGGTGCTGCCGGCGCTGGCCGGTCTCCTCGCCCCGGCTCTCGCTGCTTGCGGCAACACCGACGGCGCGGGCTCGAGCGGCTCGCCGATCGTCGTCGGCGTCGCCTCGCAGATCGAGGCCACCAAGGCGGCCCCCGCGCCGCTCGATCCGGCGCAGGCGTACGACGTCGACGCCTGGAACGTGTTGCGCAGCACCTTCCAGACGCTGATGCGACTGCCGCGGACCGGCACCGCCGTGGTGCCCGAAGCCGCCGAGTCGTGCGGCTTCCGGGACACCCAGAACGAGCAGTACCGATGTACGTTGCGCAGCGGCCTGAAGTTCTCGAACGGCCATGCGCTGACGGCACAGGACGTGAAGTTCTCCATCGACCGGCTGCGGACCATCAACTACACCAACGGTCCGGTGTCGCTGCTCGACGACATCGACCGGGTCGAGACGCCCAGCGACAGTGAGGTGGTCTTCCACCTCACCAAGCCGGACGCCACCTTCCCGCAGAAGCTCGCCACCCCCGCCGCGGCCATCGTCGACAGCCAGGTGTACCCGAACAACAGCCTCTACAAGGGCTGGGAGACCGTCGGTTCGGGCCCGTACGAGCTCAAGACCGAGCACAGCGGCGACCGCCTCACCAAGGCCGTCTTCACCAAGAACCCCGAGTACAAGGGCGGGCTTCAGGTGAAGAACGACAAGGTCGAGATGCGGTTCTTCGACGACTCGGCGGACATGGAGGCGGCGCTCCGCAAGGGCGATATCGACGTGCTGAGCCGCGGTCTGAAGCCCGACCAGGTCAAGAGTCTGCAGAACTCCGGCGACAAGCACCTCATGCTCCAGGAGATGCCCGGCCAGGAGATCCGCTACATCGCCTTCAACACCAAGGACCCGGCCGTCTCCAACAAGGCCGTCCGGCAGGCGATGGCGCAGGTCGTCAACCGCTCCCAGCTGGTGCGCGACGTCTACGCGTACACCGGTGACCCGCTCTACTCGCTCGTCCCCAGCGGTCTCAACGGGCACATCAACGCCTTCTTCAACAAGTACGGCGACCCCAATGTCGCCGCCGCCCGGCAGACCCTCCAGCAGGCGAACATCACCACCCCGGTGAAGTTCACCCTGACCTACAGCAAGTACCACTACGGCCCCAACACGGCCAAGGAGTTCGCCGCCCTCCAGCAGCAGCTCAACAGCACCAAGCTGTTCGACGTCAGCATCAAGGGCATCGACCGCTGGCAGCAGTTCCGCACCGATGAGTCGAAGGGCAAGTACGCCGCGTTCGGCATGGGGTGGTTCGCCGACATTCCGGATGCGGACAACTACATCGCGCCGTTCGTGGGCAAGGGGAACTTCCTCAACTCCCCGTACCGCAACGACACGATCGAGACGCAGCTGATCCCCACCACCCGCCAGCAGACCGACCGCAACGCCGCCGGGGCCGGCTTCAAGCAGGCCCAGGACATCCTCGCCGAGGACGTCCCGTACCTCCCGCTGTGGCAGGGCAAGCAGTACGTCGCCGCCCGCGACAACATCACCGGCGTCGAATGGGCCCTCAACTCCTCCTCGGCGCTGCAGATCTGGGAGCTGGGCCGCGGCGTCTCCAGCTGACCGCCGCCCGCTCCGCACCGTCCCCGCCGCGGCCCCCCGCCGCGGCCCGACCGGCACCACCAGAACGTGAGGAACCACCGAGTGAAGCGTGACCAGTGGCTGGCCGCCCCGATCCGAGCGGGGCTGGCGACAGCCCTGCTCGCGGTCGCCGGGTGCGGCACGGACACTTCGGAGTCGTCCGGCCACGGCGAACCCGTCGTCATGGGCATGACCGACAAGGTCGTGGCCACCGACCCAGCCTCGGGCTATGACCCCGGCTCCTGGCTGCTGTTCAACAACGTCTTCCAGTCGCTGCTCAGCTTCCCCAAGGGCGGGACGACCCCGGAGCCGGAGGCCGCCGAGAGCTGCGGCTTCACCGGTTCCGACAGCAAGGTCTACCGCTGCACCCTCAAGGACGGCCTGACCTTCAGCAACGGGGACCAGCTCACGTCACAGGACGTCAAGTTCTCCTTCGACCGCATCCGGCGCATCAAGGACACGAACGGCCCCGCCGTGATGTTCGCCGCCCTGGACAACGTCGAGACCCCGGACGCCCGGACCGTGGTCTTCCACCTCAAGACGCCCGACGCCACCTTCCCCATGAAGATCGCCTCGGGCGCCGGCTCCATCGTCGACCACACCGCCTACCCCGCCGACCGGCTGCGCACCGACGGCAAGGCGGTCGGCTCCGGCGTCTACGCCCTCGACTCCTACGGCCCCCAACAGGCCAAGTTCTCCGTCAACACGTCCTACAAGGGCCCCGCCAAGGCCAGGAACTCCGGGATGACCCTGAAGTTCTTCGGCAACCGCGACCAGCTCAAGAAGGCCGTCCAGAGCGGCAGCGTCGACGTCGCCTACCGCGGCCTGGCCATGAAGGACATCGCCGCACTGGACCGCGCCTCGCTGCACCAGCAGCACGGCACCCAGGTCGTCGAGGGCGGCAGCGCCGAGGTCATGCACCTGGTCTTCAACCTCAAGGACCCGGTCGCCGGCAAACTCGGCGTCCGCAAGGCCGTCGCCTACCTCCTGGACCGCTCCACCCTCGTCCGGGACGTCTACCAGCGCACCGCCGAACCGCTCTACTCGGTCGTCCCGGCCGGCATCACCGGACACAACACCGCCTTCTTCAGCACCTACGGGGACCGCCCGGCGCCCGACAAGGCCACCGCCGCGCTGCGCGACGCCGGCGTCCAGGGCAAGGTCCCGCTCACCCTGTGGGCCACCCCCGACCGGTTCGGCCCCGGCACCGTCGCCGCCGTCCAGGAAATCGCCGCCCAACTCAACGCCAGCGGCCTGTTCGACGCCAAGGTCCGCAGCGTGCCCACCAAGGACTACGACGAGGGCATAGCCGCCGGCCGGTTCGGCGTCTACGTCAAGGGCTGGATCCCCGACTACCCGGATCCGGACAACTTCACCCAGCCGTTCTTCGGCAAGGACAGCGTGCTGGCCAACCACTACAGCTCGCCGGAGATCACCGGCCGGCTGCTGCCCGAGACGGCCGACCAGCCCAACCGCGGCGCCACCAAGGCCGCCTTCCGCGAGCTCCAGGACATCGTCGCCAAGGACCTGCCGGTCATCCCGCTCTGGCAGGGCAAGCAGTACGCGGTCGCCCGCCAGGGCGTCTCCGGCCTGGAATGGACCCTGGACTCCACGACCGTCTTCCGCTTCTGGGAGATCAGCAAGTCGGCCGACGCCTGAGCCGGCCCGGCGGCACGCCGGAACACCACCACGGCGGCGGGGACGGCGTCCGGGCTCTCCAGCGGGGCGAGTTCGGCCACCCAGACGCCGTCCGGCCAGTGCCCGGCGGACTGCTCGGCGCGGCC
>NZ_JBHVQS010000077.1:0-34639 GCF_042886435.1 Streptomyces sp. NPDC058000 | reverse complement strand
TCCGGTGCGTGCCTTTCCCGATCCCGATCCCGATCCCGAATCCTGGAGCCGATTCATGCCCACTCGCAGCACTCGCGTTCTCGCGCTCGCCGCCGAGACGCTGACCGAGGACCCCTGGCAGCTGCTTGCCCTGCCCGGCGTCCGCCCCGAGCAGGCCGACGGCTTCGCCCGAGCACTGCTCGGCCCCGCCTGCGGTCCCGGCGACGAGCGGCGCGCCCAAGCCCTGATCGGCTGGCTGCTGGAGCAGGCCGCGGTCGTCGGCCACTCCGCCCTGGAGGCGTCCGCGCTGCGCGCCGCCCTCTCCCAACGCTCCGTACCCGACCCCGACGAGGCCCTCCAGAGCGCCATCGCGGACGGCGCGGTGCTGGTCTTCCAGGACGCGCTGGACACCCCGGCCCGCCCCCGGGCCGCCGCGGAGGACGACGAGGAGCAGCCGGTCCGCATCCTGCTCGGCCTGGACCGCCTCGCCATGGCCGAGGAGAGCGTCGCCGACGGACTGGCCCGACTGCTGAACACCTTCGAACCGCCCACCGACGCACCGGCCTACGACACCGGGTCGGACGACGAGGCACCGACCGGCGAGGACACCGCCGCCACGGACGACCCGGCGGCCGCGCCCCCGGAGGCCGACGGCCCGGACGCCCCGCCGACCCCCGGGGAAGACGTCGCCCCGGTCCGCCCCTCCCCCGAAGCCTGGGCAGCCGTCGCGGCGGACGCCCCCTCGTCCTCCGCCACCGAGCTCATCCGGACCGTGGCGGGCAGCGGTCTGACGGCCCACACCGGCGGCGAGGCGGCCCGCGCCGAACCCGCCGCGCTGATCGCCGCGGCCCGCGCCCTCGGACTGCGGGCGTTCGGCGCCACCCACACCGCGGACGGCCGCCGACGGCTGGCCGCGCACCTCGCCGAGGCCGCACCGGGCGGTGCCGCCGGGGAGCCCGCCGGCCCGGCCGCGGCGGAGGCCGCGGTGACGGTCGCCGGTCTGCTGTCCGGACAGGAAGGCCCGGGCCGGGACGCGGACGGCGCGCTCGCCCTCGACCTGCTCGTCGTGCTGGACGCCCCGCAGCTGGACCTGGACACCACCGCCCTGCTCGTCGAATCGCTGTCCGACGGGACGCGCCTGGTGCTCAGCGGCGACCCCGGCGTCCTGTGGTCCGCCGGTCCCGGACGGCTCTTCCAGGACCTCCTACAGTCCCGGTTCTGCCCCCAGGTCGCCTCCCGCACCCCGGACTTCGGGCCGATCGGCGAGCTGGTGTCGGGCATCGGCATCGGCGAACTCGACGCGGTCGAGGCACCCGGCAAGGAGGTGGTGACCGTCCCCGTGCGGGACGCCGGCGAGGCGGTGCACCGCACGGTCCAGCTGGTCGCCGACTCGGTGCCCCGGGCGCTGGGCATCGCCGCCGACCAGACGCAGGTCATCACCGTCGGCCACGGCGGCGCCGCCGGCACCCGCGCGCTCAACGCCGCGCTGAAGGAGCGCCTCAACCCCGGCCCCGGCCGGTTCGGCGGCTTCGACCCCGGCGACCGCGTGGCGTACGCCCCGGCGCTGGGCCGGACGCTCCCCGGCACGGTCACCGGTGCCGACGCCGACGGCCTGCACCTCGACTGCGACGGCACCGCCGTGGTCGTCCCCCGCGAACAGGTCGACTCCGGCGCCGTCCGGCACGGCTGGGCACTCACCGCCCATCAGGCGGCCGGGTCGCGTTGGCCCGCCGCGGTCGTGGTCCTCCCCGGCGACGCCGCCGGCGGCCTGACCCGCGCCTGGGTCTACACCGCCTTCAGCCGCGGCGAACGGCATCTGTCGGTGGTCCAGGGCGTGGACCAGGCACTCTCCCGCGCGGTCGCCGAGCTGCCCGCCAAGGAGCGCACCACCCGGCTGCGGACGCTGCTGCGCCTACAGGCCGAGGAGCAGTCGGCGGACCCGGCCGCGGACTGACCGCACCGCCCGCCCCCAGCGGTGGGCCCGCGGGACGACGGCACACCGGCCGTCCGCCCCGCGGGCCCGTGCTGCCGCGCCTCACCGCCTCCGGTCGGCCGGCTCCAGCAGCTCGTCGTCATCGTCATCGTCGTCGAGTTCCTCGTCGAAGACCGAGCTGACGTCGAAGCGGCACACCACCCGCTGCGGATCCGTCTGGTCGAACGGCGCGGCGAGCCACTCCCCCGGCTCGGCCGGCTCGTCGACGGCCGCCACCCACAGCGCGGAATCGCCCTCCTCCAGGCCGAACTCCTTGTGCCGGGAGGCGATCTCGTCCGGTTCGTACTCCCCGAAGAGCACCCCGAGCGCGGCGTAGACACTGCTGCCGACCACCGCGGCCGCATCCGTGGCGCTGCCCGCCGCGTCATCAGCGGCATCCGGGTCCAGGGACGCGATGCGCTGTGCCTGATGCAGCAGGCGCTGCGGCTTGGCGACGGTGTAGTCGCGCCGGATGAGCACGCTCAGCGCGCTCGGCTCCTCGGGCCCCGCGTAGGCGGGCAGAGTGTCGTTCCCGGGGATCTCGAAGGGGGTGACCTCGTCGTAGGCGTCGTAGAGCAGCTCGTCATAGGCCTCAGCAGCCGCGGCGACTTCGTCGAACGCGGCGTAGACGGCCGGGTCGTCCGGCCCCGAGCGGCGCTCGACCGCTTCGAGGTGACGGTCCAGCGCGGCTTTGACCGCCTCAGCGGCGGCACGTACCTCGGCAGCGGAAGGCTGCGCAGCATCAGACATAGTGCAGACGCTATCCGTACCAGGGCCGGTCCCGCACAATAGATGCGATGCCGGAATACGAATTCTGCGATGTGTACGTGCCCCGGGGCGTCTCCCGCAAGGCCACCACACGCCTGCTGACCGACCATGCCGAGTACGGACACTGGGAGTTGGACCGACTTCGTCTCAATCCCGACGGTAGCCGCCGGGTCCGGCTGCGCCGCCGGATCATCCGACAGCTCCGCGCGACGTGGTGAGCCCCGGGAGGGTGTGATCGCAGCAGAGCGGGCCCCGGTCAGGGACAGGGGCCCGCTCCGTCGTGCGGTCACACCACGTGCTGCCGATCAGCTACGGACGGTACGCGCCCGCCGGTAGAGGATGGCGCCCCCGAGCAGCAGTCCGGCGCTGCCCGGGATCGCGTAGCCCAGCGCCCCGGCACCGGTGTGCGCCAGCTGCCCCGCCCCGTCCTGCGGCGTCGCCGCGTTCCGGGTGTGCGGTGCGCCCGCGGTCTGCGTCCGTACGCCCGAGGTGCCCGGCGTGTGCGGGGTGCCCGGCGTCTGCGGAGCGACGGACCTCGGCTCGTGCGGGCCACCGGGGTGCCCCGGCTGGTGCGGAGTGCCCGGATGGTGCGGGCCGCCGGGATTGCCGGGGTGGCCCTGCTCCGGCGGTTGGCCGGGCTGCGACGGGTGGCCGGGGTGGTGCGGGTGGCCGGGGCCCGTCGGCGAGGCGTTGTCGCAGTCGTTCCCGAACGACGGGTTCAGCGCGCCGACCACGTCAACGCTGTTGCCGCAGACGTTGATCGGCACGTCGATCGGGGCCTGGATGGTGTTGCCGGACGCGACGCCCGGCGAGTCCTTCGCCCCGCCCACGGCGGTGGCCCCGCCGTGCTCACCGGACGTCCGCCGGTGCTTGCCCCCCTGGCCGTGCCCACGATCGTGGCCGCCTCCGTGCCGCCCGCCGGACCCGTTCGCGCAGTGGTTGCCGAACGCCGGGTTGAGCAGACCGACCACGTCAACGGTGTTGCCGCACACGTTGACCGGGACGTCGATCGGGGCCTGGATCGTGTTGCCCGATCCGACGCCCGGTGAATTCGCCGTACCACCCGCGGCCTTGGCGTCCGCGTGCGCGTATCCGGCGGCCATGGCGAGCACGCCGCCTGCGGCCGCCATGGTGATCAGGCCTTTTCGTGCGACCTGTCTCATAAGTCTTCCCCTGCCTTGTGCCCTTACGGAAATGCGGGCGGGTGGTGACCGGCGGAGGTGAGTGTCACGCTCCGCAGGCTTCCTCCCGGGGAGGCTTCACCCGTCCGCGAAAATGCCCAGAGGCTCCGGAATGTCGGAACGACATTCCGGAGCCGGGCTGGGCCGGCCCTCAACGGGCCGGAAGCGTCAGTCGTTTACGCAGGTGTTGCCGAAGGACGGGTTCAGCAGGCCGATCAGCGAGACCGTGTTGCCGCAGACGTTCACCGGAACGTGGATCGGGGCCTGAACGACGTTGCCGGAAAGCACACCCGGGGAGTGCACCGCGGCACCCTGGGCACCGGAGTCGGCAACAGCCAGGCCGGCGCCGGCCATAACGACACCACCGGCAACCGCAGCAGCGGCGACGACCTTCTTGATCATGGTTCCTCCTTGTAGGCAATGCGGTCCCAGCCGCGGACCGCAATCAGATCAACGAAGACCGGGCCGTTGAAGCTACGAACACATCGCGGCATTCACCCTTTCCAGCGAAGTCAACGCGAAAGGCAGGAAATTCACGCCGACTCCGCCCTCTCCGCACGCCCTCTCACCGACCAACTCCCCACGCCCACAGCCCCGCAGGGAAGGCACCCACCCGCTCCGGCTGCGCACCGGAACCCCGCCCCCACCAACCGAAGCCCCTTCCCGGCCAGTTCGACTCAGGTCGACTCTGGCCGGACGGGTCGGGCCAGCTCTGGTCGGCTCGGCTCAGCTCTGGTCGATGAATCGGTCAAGCACCCGCACCCCGAACTTCAGCCCGTCCACCGGCACCCGCTCGTCGACACCGTGGAACATCCCGGCGAAGTCCAGCTCCGGCGGCAGCTTCAGCGGCGCGAACCCGAACCCGCGGATCCCCAGGTCGTCGAAGGACTTGGCGTCCGTCCCCGCGGAGAGCATGTACGGCACGGCCCGCGCGATCGGGTCCTCGGCCTGCAACGCGGACTGCATCGCGTCCACCAGGGCACCGTCGAAGGTGGTCTCCAGCGCCTTGTCCGCGTGGACGTCCTCGCGCTTGACCCGCGGCCCCAGGATCCGGTCCAGGTCCGCCAGGAACTCCTCCTCGTACCCGGGCAGGAATCGGCCGTCGACGTGGGCGGTGGCCTCGCCAGGAATCACATTGACCTTGTAACCGGCGCCCAGCTGCGTGGGGTTGGCGGTGTTCCGCAGCGACGCGCCGATCAGCTTGGCGATGCCGCCGAGCTTGGCCAGCGTCGCGTCCATGTTCTCCGGGTCCAGTTCGGTGCCCAGCGCGTCCCCGAGCTCGTCCAGGAAGGCCCGCAGCGTCTTGGTCACCCGCACCGGGAACTCGTGCCGCCCCAACCGCCCGACCGCCTCGGACAGTTCGGTGATGGCGTTGTCCCTGTGGATCATCGATCCGTGCCCGGCCGACCCGGCCACAGTCAGCTTCATCCAGTGCATGCCCTTCTGGGCCGTCTCCACCAGATACAGCCGCAGGTTCTCGTTGACGGTGAAGGAGAACCCACCGACCTCACTGATCGCCTCGGTCACCCCCTCGAACAGCTCCGGGTGGTTGTCGACCAGATACCGCGCACCGTAGGTGCCGCCGGCCTCCTCGTCCGCCAGGAACGCCAGCACGATGTCCCGCGGCGGCTTGCGCCCCGTGCGCAGCCGGTCACGCACCACGGCCAGCGTCATCGCGTCCATGTCCTTCATGTCGACCGCGCCGCGGCCCCACACGCACCCGTCCGCGATCTCCCCGGAGAACGGGTGGTGGGTCCAGTCGTCGGCGTTGGCCGGCACCACGTCGGTGTGCCCGTGGATCAGCAGGGCCGGCCGCGACCGGTCCTCCCCCTCGATCCGCGCGACGGTCGACGCCCGCCCCTTGTGGGACTCGAAGATCTGCGGCTCCAGGCCGACCTCGGCGAGCTTCGCCGCGACGTACTCGGCGGCGACGCGCTCCCCCGGCCCCGAGTGATCGCCGTAATTGCTGGTGTCGATCCTGATCAGATCCCGGCACAGATCGACCACCTCGTCCTCACCGGTGACCGTACGGGCCGGCTGCGACTCGCTCATGCCGAAACCTCGCTTCGCTCGGCCCCGCATTCGCGGGACTCGCACCTTTCCATGGTTCGCTCGCGCGGCTCGCTCACACTGCCTCCTCTTGGTTCACGGCCGCGGCAGCGCCCGAGAGCACTCCGCGGCGGGGTCCACCCGCCATCCTCCACCCCGCACCCGCTCCGCCCAAGGCCGCAATACTCCCGACATGCCCTGGTCACAGGCGCGCGGCGGCCCCGGACCGGGGGTGATCGACCACCCCCGAACGTTTGCTATTGTTTTCCTCGTCGGAACGGCCCGGAGGCCGCAACGACAGACACCTTGTCCGGGTGGCGGAATGGCAGACGCGCTAGCTTGAGGTGCTAGTGCCCTTTATCGGGCGTGGGGGTTCAAGTCCCCCCTCGGACACCATGAGGCAATCAAGGCCCCAGATCTTCTGATCTGGGGCCTTTTGCTGTTGCTGGGCCGTTCCTGTGGTGCTTCTGGGCGTTCGTCGTGGCGGGCTCGGGCCGCTCGGAATTTGCGGTGCGGGGGTGCGGTCGCCTGCGTAGGGTGCCTCCGTTCGTGGTCGGTGAGAGGGGTGCGGGTGGTGTTGATCTTTGATGCGGATGACACGTTGTGGGAGAACAACGTGATCTTCGAGCGGGTGATTGACGAGTTCACGGGGTGGCTGGCGGGGCCGGGGCTGGAGCGGGGGGCCGTGCGGGCCGTGCTCGACGGGATCGAGGCGGCGAACGCGGTGACGCTGGGGTACGGGAGCAAGGTGTTCCTGCGGAGCCTCGGGGAGTGCGTGGAGCGGGTGCGGGGGCGGGCGGCCACCGCGGCGGAGCGGGCGCGGATCGACGGGTGGGGGGCGGCCTTCGCGGGGGATCGGGTGGAGCTGATTCCGGGGGTGGCCGAGACGTTGGCGGAGCTGGCGGGGCGGCACGAGATGCTGCTGCTGACCAAGGGGGACGAGGAGGAGCAGCGGCGGAAGGTGGTCGCGTCGGGGCTGACCGGGCACTTCCGCGGGGTGCACATCGTGCCGGAGAAGAACGTGGCCACGTACGAGGAGCTGACGCGGGCCTACGGGCTCGTGCCGGAGCGGACGTGGATGGTCGGGAACTCCCCGAAGTCGGACATCCTGCCGGCCCGGTCGGCGGGGCTGAACGCGGTGTTCATCCCGCACGTCCACACCTGGGTGCTGGAGCACGAGGAGTTGGATCCGGGGGATGCGAAGGTGCTGCGGCTGGGGGCGTTCGGGGAGTTGGTGCACCACTTCTGAGGGCGGAAGCCCGCGGTCGACCCCGGGTGGGGGCGGCCGCGGGCTCGTGTCGGGCGGTCGGGGGTCAGAGCGGGTCGGTGGGGGTGAGTTCGCCCGATGCCAGGGTCAGCCAGCGGGTGATCGAGAGCTCGCGGAGGAAGCGGGGGTCGTGGCTGACCACGAGGAGGGCGCCCTCGTAGGAGTGGAGGGCGGTGACCAGGCGGCGGACGGAGGACATGTCGAGGTTGTTGGTCGGTTCGTCGAGGAGGAGGAGTTGGGGGGCCGGTTCGGCGAGCATCAGGGCGGCCAGGGCGGCCCGGAAGCGTTCGCCGCCGGAGAGGGTGCCGGCTTGTCGGTCGGCGCGGGCGCCCTTGAAGAGGAAGCGGGCGAGGCGGGCGCGGATGCGGTTGACGGTGGCGTCCGGGGCGTAGCGGGCGACGTTCTCGACGACGGTGAGGTCGTTGTCGAGGACCTCGTCGAGGCGCTGTGGGAGGAAACGGTGCGGGACGTGGACCTCTGCGGTGCCGGCGGCCGGCGGGAGTTCGCCGGTGAGGGTGCGGAGCAGGGTGGTCTTGCCGGAGCCGTTGCGGCCGGTGAGGGCGATCCGTTCGGGGCCGCGTACCTCCAGGTCGGCGTGGGTGCCGTAGCGGGTGCGTAGGCCGCTGGCGGTGAGGACGGTGCGGCCCGGGGGGACCGCGGTGTACGGGAGGTCGATGCGGATCTCGTCGTCGTCGCGGACCGCTTCGGCGGCCTCGTCGAGGCGGCCCTTGGCCTCTTGGAGGCGTTCGGTGTGCAGGGCGCGGTGTTTGCCGGCCGAGACCTGGGCCTCCTGTTTGCGGGAGTTCATGACGATCTTGGGTTCGCGCTTCTGGGCGTACATCTTGTTGCCGTAGCGGACCCGGCGGGCGAGTTTGACCTGGGCGTCGGCCAGTTCGCGCTTCTGGCGCGCGACGTCGGCCCCGGCGGCCCGGACCATCCGCTCGGCCGCCTCCTGTTCGACGGCGAGGGCCTGTTCGTAGGCGGTGAAGTTGCCGCCGTACCAGTGCACGCCCACCCGTCGCCCACCACCGCCCTCGGCCGAGGCTCCCCCGGACTCCGTCCGGGGGGACCCCCAGCGCGCCGCGCCTCTCGTCACGCGGAGGTCGGCGATCCGGTCGACGCGGTCGAGGAGTTCGCGGTCGTGGCTGACCACGAGGAGGACCCCGGACCAGGCGGTGACCGCGTCGTAGAGGCGGCGGCGGGCGGGCAGGTCGAGGTTGTTGGTGGGCTCGTCGAGCAGGAGCACGTCCGGGCGGCGGAGCAGCAGGGCGGCCAGGCGGAGCAGGACGGACTCGCCGCCCGAGAGCTCGCCGAGGGTGCGGTCGAGGTCGATGGTGTGCAGGCCGAGTTGGTCGAGGGTGGCGCGGGCGCGCTCCTCCACGTCCCAGTCGTCGCCGAGGGCGGTGAAGTGTTCCTCGCTCGGGTCGCCGTCCTCGATGGCGTGCAGGGCGGTGCGGGCGGCGGCGATGCCGAGCGCCTCGTCGACCCGGAGGTGGGTGTCGAGGGAGGCGTGCTGCGGGAGGTAGCCGACCTCGCCGACGGCCTTGACGCTGCCCTCGGTGGGGGTCAGTTCGCCGGCGATCAGCTTCAACAGGGTGGACTTTCCTGATCCGTTGAGGCCGATGAGTCCGGTGCGGCCGGGGCCGACGGAGAACTGGAAGCCGTCAAGGACGGGGGTGCCGTCGGGCCAGCTGAAGCCGGTGTTGGCGCAGACGATGGCCGCGGAGGAGGCGGCGGGGGGCTTTGACATACGGGTCTCCGGGAGGTGTGCGCGGGGCGGGCGATGCTTGCGCAGGGAGACACCGCGGCAGTGCCGGGGTTCGGGTACGCCGTGCGTACGCCGAGGTCACGGACGGGCCACGCGGGGCGGGGATCGCAGAGCGGATCGCCGGTCGCGGGCGCGGTGTCTTCCGGACCTCAGACGAGCAACGGCCTTCTCCTGTCGGGAGGGAAACCCGCCGGGCCGTCGGCCGGGGCGGGGTGGACGTCTACGACCGTAGAGGGCGGTGGGCGAGAATGCAAACGCTATTTTTGTTGCGTTTGCATTCTCGTCCGTGGCCGCCGGGGTCTAGAGGGCGCGGAGGCGCACCCGGGCCGGGCCGGTCGCCTGGAGGGTGATGCCGGCGGCTACCGGTACGTCCTGGTCGATGGCCTCCAGCTCGTGGGAGCGGAGCAGGATCGCCAGGGCCAGGACGGATTCCAGCATCGAGAAGTGCTGGCCGATGCAGGCCCGCGGGCCGCCACCGAACGGGAACCAGGCGTAGCGGTGGCGCTCCGCCTCGCGTTCGGGGGTGAAGCGGTCCGGGTCGAACCGCTCGGGGTCCTCCCAGAGGTCCGGGTGGCGGTGGGTGACCCAGGGGGCGACGACCACGTCGGCGCCGGCCGGGAGGCGGAAGCCGGCGATCTCGGTGGCCTCCACGGCCCGGCGGCTGACCACGGGAGCGGCCGGGTACAGCCGCATGGACTCCTTGAACGCCCGGGTGAGCCGCGGCAGGCGGTCCAGGTCGGCGGCAGTGGGGGTGCGGTCGCCGAGGACGCGGGTGAGTTCGGCGCGGATCCGGGTCTGTTCGCCGGGGTGCCGGGCGAGCAGGTGGAGGGTGAATGCCATGGAGGTGGCGGTGGTCTCGTGGCCGGCCAGCAGGAAGATCAGGACCTGTTCGCGGACCTCGGTGGCATCGAGGGTGCCGTCCTCCTCGTTGCCGGCCGCGGCGAGCAGGGAGAGCAGGTCGTTGTGGTCCGGGGCCCCGGTGGCACCGTCGGCGGCGGCCGTACGGCGTTCGGCGATGATCCGGTCGCACAGCGCGTTGAGTTCGGCGGTGACCCGGCGGGTGCGGACGTTCCTGGGGGTGGGCCAGTCGCGGGGCACCTTCAGGGGCGCGTAGGCGCGGCGTACGACGTAGTCGTTGATGACGGGGGCGGAGCGGTGGATGGCGGCCACCGCGGCCTCCACGTCGAGGCCGAAGAGGATCCGGGCGACGGTGCGCAGGGCGAGCCGGTTCATCTCGGGGACGAGGTCGAGCACGCCGCCCTCGGCGGACCGCCAGCGGGCGGTGACCGCGTCGGCCTCGGTGGTCACGGCCGCCGCGTAGCCGTCGACCCGGCGCTTGGTGAACAGCGGTTGCACCAGCCGGCGTTGGCGGAGGTAGTCGGTGTCCTGGCTGGTGAGCAGGCCGTTGCCGAACGCCTGGCGGACCTCCTCGTAGAGCGGGTGGTCCTTGCGGAAGTTGGCGGCCTGGGTGCCGAGGATCTGCTGGACGCCCTCGGGCGCGAAGACGGCGTAGAAGACGCTGCGGAATCCGGGTGGGCCGGCCTCCAGCCGGACCACGTCGCCGTGTTCGCGCTGGGCTCTTAAAAAGGCTCCGAGGGAGTCGCGGCGGAGATCGAGCAGCGAGCCGATCACGGGGAGGCCGGCGGGGCCGGGGATCGTGGTCGGGGCGGTACCGCCGGCGGTGGGCCGGGGCGCCGGCCCGGTGCCGGCACCGGAACGGGGCGAGGGGTTGGTCAGGGACATGCTCCGATTCCTATCCACGAACGGGCCGGGGAATGTCGCGGCGCGGCGTGGTGTGGGCAACGGACCGGGCGGCGACCGGCGGTGGCCGGGGCCGGCCGGTCGGTGCGGCGGGGGCACGTAGCATGTCCGGATGATCGAAAAGCAGGCCGGGCGGGCGGGACGCACCACCGCACAACAGTGTCGGGTCACCGTCTGCCGCGGCTGCTGCTGCGGGGACGCGGCGAAGATCCCGGGGGTCGACCACGCCGGGCAGATACCCCGGCTGCGGGCGGCGCTGGACGGGGCGGCACCGGTCCGCGCCTCGGACTGCCTGGACGTCTGCGACCAGGCGAACGTGGTCGTGGTGCAGCCGTCGCCGGCCGGGCGGGCCGCGGGGGGCCGGCCGGTGTGGCTGGGGCTGGTCAACGACGATGACGCGCTGGCCGACATCGCCGCCTGGATACGGGCCGGCGGGCCGGGCCTCGCGGAGCCGCCCGGCGTCTTGGACCTGTACGCGATGAAGGTGTCCCGGCGGGTGCGGGAGCAGCTGGAAAATTAGCGGGCGGCCCGGGGCGGGGCGGGACCGGCTTCGGCGCGCGGAGGGGCGTGGGCGGGTGTTGGCTGGAGGTATGACCTCCGGCCTGATGGCGCGCTCCCGGACGCGCCTCCCTACAGGGGCGGGCTGAGCCGTGCGCCGCACAGTGCCGCCCGCTCCCCCGCCCGGCTCCCCGGTGCGTGCGGCGGGACCGCCGCATCGCGTGCTGGTCGTCGCGGACGACCCGGCCGTCGCCACGGCCGTCACCGCCGGGCTCGCCCGCGCCGGCCACACCACCGCGTACGCCACCGACGGCTTCACCGCCCTGGAACTGGCCGCGGACTTCCATCCGCACGCCGTGGTGCTCGATCCGGCGCTGCCGGGCATCGACGGTCTGGAGTTGCGCCGCCGGTTGCGGCGGAGCGGCGGCGGGCCGGCGGTCCCCGTGGTGCCGTTGACCGAGCACAGCGGGACGGCGGGCGCGGGAACAGCGGCGGAGCGTGCGGGGGCGGGGCCCGTGGGGACGCGGGAGCTGGTGGCGCGGGTGGCCGCGGCGCTGCACCGGGCCGGGGGTGCTGACCTCGCCGCCGGGTCGGCGCCGGTCCTGCGGGGCGGGGACCTGACCGCCGATCCCGGGGCCGGGCGGGCGCTCCGTGCCGGCCGGGAACTCGATCTCACTGAGGACGAGTTCGCGCTGTTGGTGTTCCTGATGCGGCACCCCGGGCGGATCTTCTCGCGGGAGCAGCTGCTCAAGCGGGTCTGGGGGCGGGACTTCGGCGATCTGTCGGCGGTGGCGGCGCGGGTGGCGCGGCTGCGGGCGGAGATGGAACGGGATCCGGCCGCACCGCGGCTGCTGACGGAGGTGTGGGGCGCCGGCTACCGCTTCGACCCCGGGGGCGGCGAGGTGGTGGGTGCCGGCGCACCCGTTGGGGAGGCGGTTCCGGTGGGCGGGGCGGTCCCGGCGGGCGGGGCGGTCTCGGCGGGCGGGGCGGTCCCGGCGGGCGGGGCGGGCGGCTCGTCGCAGGAGGTGGCTCGGGGCCGGCCGCAGTCTGGGTGACGGTCCCCCGCCAGGCCCCGGGCAGAGGCGCTGAGTATCCCGGGCGGTGCGGTTCAGGGGCGTGCGAGAAGGTCGCCGTCGGGCTCGTCGGTGCATGGGGCGTCGGCGTACGGGGCGTCGGTGTCGGTCGCCGTGCGGCGCGACGGTAGGTCGCGGGCGGTGCGGACCGGTGAGGCGAGGAGGATCAGGGCGGCGAGCGGGACGCCCGTGGTGGTGATCCACATGGCCGTACGGACGCCCAGTGTGGCGCCGAGCGCACCGCCGAGCAGGGCGCCCAGCGGCAGCGTGCCGTAGTTGAGGAAGGCGGCACTGGCGGCGACCCGGCCGAGCAGCGCGGGCGGGCAGTACGCCTGCTGGAAGCCCGACTTGAGGACGTTGCCGCCGACCACTCCCGCGGAGACCCCGAAGCTGCCGGCGACGAACAGGGCGGCGCCGGGCCCGGCGGTGGTGAGCGGGATGAGCAACGCCAGGGTGGGCAGGCCGAGTTCGAAGAGCAGGGTGGCGCGGGCGGTGCCGATCCGGACCGCGACCCGGCGGACCGCGAAGGCGCCCGCGATACCGCCGGTGCCGGCCGCCGCCAGCAGGGCGCCGACCGCGCCCGGCGGCAGCCCGGCCTCGCGGACCAGGAAGACCGGCAGGATCGACTGGTACCCCATCAGCGCCAGGTTGGAGGCGGCGCCGAAGAGCGTCAGCGTGCGCAGCCAGACATCGCCGGACACCAGCCGCAGCCCCTCGGTGACCTCGGCGCGCAGGGACCGCGGGGCGCGCTCGCCGGCGCCGGCCGGGTGCGGTTCGCGGTGGCGGATGGCGAACAGGCAGAGCAGGGAGACCAGGAAGGTGGCCGCGTTGGCCAGCAACCCGTTGACGGCGCCGGCGAGTTGGACCAGGAAGCCGCCCGCGCCCTGCCCGGCTAGCTGCGCCGCCGAGGCGCTGCCGTGCAGCTTGGCGTTGCCCTCGGGCTGGTCGGCGGGGGCGAGGAGGCCGGGGAGGTAGGCGCTGTACGCGGTCTGGAAGACCACCGCCGCGGCGCCGCTCAGCAGGGCCCCGCCGGTCAGCAGGCCGAGGCTCAGCCCACCGCACCAGGCGATGACGGGGACCGCGGCGAACACCGCCATCGAGAGCGCGGCGGCGCCCAGCATCAGGGGCCGGCGGCGCGTCCGGTCCACCCAGACGCCGACCGGCAGCCCGATCAGCAGCCAGGGCAGCCAGGCGCAGGCGCTCAGCACGCCGACCGCGAAGGTGCCGGCGTGCAAGGTGGCGACGGCGGTCAGCGGCATCGCCACCCCGGTGACCGCGGCGCCGAACTTGCCCGCGGTCTCCCCGCACCAGAGCAGCCGGAAGTCCCGGTGGCGACGGAGCAGACCGCTCATGACTCGGCCCGGTCGGCCCGGTCGGCCCGGTCGGCTTGCTCCGTCTGGCCCGTCTGCTCGATCTGCTCGGCGGGGTCCGGCTGCTGTGCGGTGGCGTCCGAGGGCGCGGCGCGGTCCGGCCGGGGCTTGCGGGGGAACGACTGGAGCTGGACGATGACGGGCTGCGCGGCGGCCGCACCGGGAGCCGCGGGCGTCCCGACGTCCGGACCGGACCGTCCGGTGGCGTCCCGGTACCGGGTCACCACTTGCTCCAACTCGCGGTTCATCGCGGCCAGTTGATCGGGCGTCATGGTCAGGTCGTGCCACTGCACGATCGTGCCGGCGTCCCGCCACTGCGGCCCCCAGTCCTCCGCGAGGTAGCCGACGACCTGGTGGAAGTGCTGCTGGACGAGCTCGTGGACGTAGACCGAGAGCGGGCCGCGGGCGTCCGGATCGTCGCGGAAGTCGGTGGTGTTGAGCTGGCGGGAGACCGCCACCGCCCGCCACCAGCGTTCGCGCTTGGTGCCGCGGCCGGTCTCCTCCTCGATGAACTCGTGGTCGGCGAGTTGACGCAGGTGCCAGCTGACCGTGCCGGTGTTCTCGCCGAGCCGACGGGCGAGGCCGGTGGCGGTGTCCGGACCGTCGAGGGTCAGCAGCTCCAGGATGCGCATCCGCAGCGGATGGGCGAGGCCGCGCAGACTGCGGGCGTCCATCCGGCGGGTGGGGCGCGGTGCGGGGGACGCGGCGGCGCCGGGGGCGTCCGGCCGGCCACCGCCACGAGGCACGTCGTCGTGAGGCACGTCGTCGTGAGGCACGTCGTCGCGGGGCACATCGCCGTGAGGCATGTCGTCGCGGGGCACATCGTCGTCGGTCACGTGATCGCGGGTCATGGGTAGCACCCTAGAGATGCAGAGAGTTCTCTGCATAGGTTTCTCTGCAAAGAAGTCTCTGCAATTGGCTGGAGGCTGAGACGGTGTCCGTAACGGACGGCGGCCGGTGGTACAGACGGGTACGCGCGAGAATGGCGGAGTCGAGGGCTCTGCTTCGATGTTTCGGCCACCGTGGCTGACTATCCTCGGGCGCATCCCCCGCCCCGCGCGATACGAGGTGTGCGACGTGACGGTGATCCTGCTCGCCCTTGCCGCGGCATGCTGTCTGGGCACCGGGTTCGTCCTCCAGCAGATCGCGGCGCAGCACGCCCCGCCGCAGGACTACCTCTCCTTCCGGCTGCTGCTCGACCTGGTCCGGATGCCCCGTTGGGTGGCCGGGATCGTGCTGATGGTGATGGGGATGGCGCTGGGCGCGGTGGCGCTGGGGATGGGGGACATCACCCTCGTCGAACCGTTGATGGCGACGAACCTGCTGTTCGCGATGGCGCTGGCGCGGCGGATCTCCCGGCAGCGACTGGGCCGCAGCGGCTGGGCCGGCCTGTGGCTGCTGGCGGGCGGGGTGACCGCGTTCATCGTGGCCGGGCAGCCGCACGGCGGGCGCAACAGCGAGGTGGGGCAGCTGGCGCAGTGGCTGATCATGGGCGGGGTGATGTCCACCGCCCTGGTGCTGGCGGCGGTCGCCAAACGGGAGCGGGTGCACGTCAGCCTGGAGGCCGCGCTGCTGGGCGTGGCGGCCGGGCTGCTCTACGGCCTCCAGGACGCGCTGACCCGGATCAGCGGTCTGCGGTTCACGGCGGGAGGCTGGCACGAACTGCTGACGAGCTGGCAGCCGTACGCGATCGTGGTGCTCGGGGTGCTGGCGCTGGTGATGGTGCAGAGCGCCTTCGAGTCGGCGCCGCTGCGGATGTCGCTGCCGGCGCTGACCGCCGCCCAGCCGCTGGCCGGGATCGCCTGCGGGGTGGGCTTCCTCGGCGACCAACTACGGGTGACGACGGGGGCGCTGGCCTTCGAAGCGGCCGGGATCGCCGCGGTGGTGGCGGGGATCGTGCTGATCGGTAGCCATCCGGCGATGCCCCCGGGGGCCGGGGCGGCCGACGACGCGCGGGACCTCCAGCCGCGCTGATCCACCGGGAGGGCCGGAGGGGAGCCCAGCGAGGTCCAGGGAAGGCCCCAGGGAAGGCCCCAGGAGGCATCCCCCGGGGAGATCCGCGGAAAGACCCGCCGACGACCCCTTACGCGTTTATTAATGTCCGGCATTAGAATCGGGACATGCCCAGGACATCAGGCCCCGAGACCCGGGAAAAGCTGATCCGCGCCGCCGAGGAGGTCTTCGCCGCACAAGGCGTGGACGGCGCCCAGATTCGCGACATCGTCGCGCTGGCCGGCCAGAGCAATCCGTCGGCGGTGCAGTACCACTTCGGCTCCCGGGCCGGGCTGCTGGACGCCGTGATGGCCGGCCGGCTGACCCGTACGGAGGCGGCCCTGGCGCCGCTGCTGGCCGCGGCGGAGGCTGAGGGACCGGCGCTCCGGGAGCTGATCCGGTTGCTGCTGACGGCGGAGGCCACCGAGTTGCGGACCGACCGGGGGCGGCGCTGCCTGCGGATCTCCGCCCAGCTCAGCCACGAGAGCGGGGTCCGCACCCGGGTCCCGCACCCGACCCTCGCCGGGACCGCGTACTGGCGGCTGATCTGCCGGGTCGAGGAGGCGCTGGCCGCGGCCGGACTGCCGGAGGCGGTGCGGCTGGAGCGGTTGGACCTCGCGCTGACGCTGATCGGTGCGGCGCTGGCCGACCGGGCCCGGCACTACCTGGACGGTGCCGCACCCCTGACGGGCGAGGAACTGTTCCTCGCCGATCTCACCGGGACGACGACCGCCTTCCTGCTCGCCGCCGCCCCCCGAACCGAAGGAGTTCCCCATGAGTGAACCCACCCAGGCGCCCCCTGCCGCGGACCTGAGCGGCAAGACCGTCGTCCTCACCGGCGCAGCCCGCGGGCTGGGTGCCGCGGCCGCCGAGCAGGCCGTCGCGGCCGGTGCCAACGTCGTCCTCACCGACGTCCTCCAGGAGGAGGGCGCGGCGACCGCGGCCCGGCTCGGTGAGCGGGCCCGGTTCCTGGCCCACGACGTGACCTCCGAGGAGGACTGGCAGCGGGTCGTGGACTTCGCGGTGGCGGAGTTCGGCGGGGTCGACGGACTGGTGAACAACGCCGGGATATCGACCGGGGCGCCCCTGGAGACGGTCTCCGCCGACTTCTTCCGCAAGGTCCTCGACGTCAACCTCACCGGTGTCTTCATCGGCATGAAGACCGTGCTGCCGGCCATGAAGGAGCGCGGTGCGGGCTCGATCGTGAACATCTCGTCGGCGGCCGGGCTGATGGGCCTGGCCATGACCGGTGGCTACGGCGCGTCCAAGTGGGGCGTCCGCGGTCTGACCAAGATCGGCGCGGTCGAGTGGGGCACCGCGCGGGTCCGGGTGAACTCCGTACACCCCGGGATGACCTACACCCCGATGACCGCGCAGGTCGGCATCGAGGTCGGCGAGGGCAAGTACCCCAACACCCCGATGGCCCGGGTCGGCGAGGCGCACGAGATCGCCGGTGCGGTGGTCTTCCTGCTCTCCGACGCCGCCTCGTACATCACCGGCGCCGAGTTGGCGGTGGACGGCGGCTGGACCACCGGCCCGACCGTGAAGTACGTCATGGGGCAGTGAGCCGAAGATCCGTGGCGGCGTGCCCCGACAGGTGCGCACGCCGCCACGGGTGGTTCCATGGCCCCATGACCGATCAACGACCGTCCGGCGAGCCGGAGCCGCTCAACGCGGACGAAGTCCTCGATGTCGTCGATGAACGGGACCGGGTCGTGGGGCAGGCCCCGCGGGCGGAGGCGTATGCCCGCCGGCTGCGCACCCGCTGCGCGTTCGTCCTGGTCCGGGACGCCGAGGACCGGATATTCGTCCATCGGCGGACCCCCCGGAAGCTGGTGTTCCCCTCGCATTACGACATGTTCGTGGGCGGCGTGGTGGGCACCGGCGAGACGTACGACGAGGCGGCGCTGCGGGAGGCCGAGGAGGAGCTGGGGGTGGCCGGGCTGACCCGTCCCGAGCCGCTGTTCCGCTTCCTGTACGAGACGCCCGAGCACGCCTGGTGGTCGGCGGTCTACCAGGTGCGCTGCACGCTTCCGGTGGCGCCCCAGGAGTCGGAGATCGACTGGCACGCCTTCCTGTCGGAGGAGGAGTTGACCCGGCGGTTGGACGCCTGGCCGTGGACCCCGGACGGGCTGGCCGCGTACCGGGAACTGCTGGTCCGGCGGGCGGCCGGGGAGGTCTGAGCCGATGGGTCCGGGGATCCGGCTGTGGTTCTCCCCGGGGCGGGTGCGCGAGGAAGGCACCACCCCCGACTACCGCTTCTCGCTCGCCAACGAGCGGACCTTCCTCGCCTGGCTGCGCACCGGGCTGGCGCTGATCGGCGGGGGCTTCGCGGTGGACCAGTTCCTGCCGCGGCTGCACGGGAACCTGCGGCTCGCCTTCACCGTCGTCCTGCTGGTCGGCGGGGCACTGTGCGCGCTGCGGGCGGTCAACCACTGGGTGCGCTGCGAGCGCGCGATGCGGCGCGGTGAGGACCTGCCGATCTCCCGTTTCCCGGCGGTGCTGGCGCTCTGCGTCGGGCTGCTGGCGGTGGCGGTGGTCGTGCTGGTGCTGATCGGCTGGACCGACTAGCGGGGGCCGGATCGATGGGCGCACCCAAGGAGGCCGGCGGGGCACCGCGGCCGGCCGCGGACCGGGACCCCGGGCTGCAACCGGAGCGGACCCGGCTGGCCTGGCGGCGGACGGTGCTGTCGGCCGTGGCGGTGGCGGCGTTGGCCGGACGGCAGGTGCTGCACGGCGGGGTCCCGGGCCCGTTCGAGACGGTGCTGATGGTGCTGGTGGCGCTGGCGTGGGTGGTGTTCGCGGTCGCCGCGGACCGCCGGATGCGGGCGCTGGCGGGCGGCCGGCCGGCCGCGCTGCCGGCGTGGCTGGCGCTGCTGGTGGCCGGCTGCACCGTCGGGTTGGCGGTGTGCGGTGCGGCGCTGCTGCTGCCGGGGCGGTGAGTCGTACCCGACGGTACGGTTACGGGTGCCGCGCGGCACCGGGCCGAGCCGGGCCGACCGGCGGCCGCGGCGTCCGCGCGGGACCGATCGCCCCCACTCGAAGGCCGAACATGACGAACCATCAGCAGTCCGCGGAGACCGGCCCCGGCACCAGTGTCGGTACCGGTACCGACACCGCCGTCCCCGAGCCCTACCTCACCGAACTCGCCCCGGGCGTCCAGGCGTTCATCCAGCCGGACGGCGGCTGGTGCCTGAACAACGCGGGCTTCGTCACCGACGGGACCGCCACCCTGCTCGTGGACACCGCCGCCACCGAGCGCCGGGCACGGCTGCTGCGCCGCCGGATCGCGGAGAGCGGCGCCCCCGCGCCCCGTACCCTCGTCAACACCCACCACCACGGCGACCACACCTACGGCAACGGCGTGTTCGCCCCCGAGGCGACGGTCATCGGACACGCGGCCTGCCGTCGGGAGTTGCTGGCCGCCGGCCACCAACTGCACGCGGTGTGGCCCGAGGTGCCGTACGGCGACATCGTCCTCACCCCGCCGGAGGTCACCTTCGAGGACCGTCTGACGGTGTACGCCGGGGAGGTCGAGGTGCAGCTGATCCACCCGGGGGTGGCGCACACGCCCGGCGACACCATCGTCTGGCTGCCGCGGCAGCGGGTGGTCTTCACCGGGGACCTGATCTTCAACGGGGGCACCCCGTTCCTCTTCATGGGCTCGCTGACCGGGTCGCTGCGGGCGATCGAGGTGCTGCGGTCGCTGGACGCGGAGACGGTCGTACCCGGGCACGGTCCGGTGGCCGGGCCGGAGGTCTACGACCAGGTCGAGCGCTATCTGCGGTTCGTCGGGGAGCTGGCCCGCGAGGGACGGGCGGCCGGGCGGACGCCGCTGGAGGTGGCCCGGGAGGCGGAGCTGGGCGAGTTCGCGGACCTGAAGGAGCGCGAGCGGCTGGTGGCCAACCTCCTGCGGGCCTACGCCGAGCTGGACGGCGCGGCGCCCGGTGCGCCGCTGGACGCGGTGGCCGGGTTCGGGGCGATGGCGGAGTGGAACGGTGGGGTGCCGCCGACCTGCCACGCCTGAGCGGGTACCCCGCCCGGGGGGCGGGGTGGCGGAAATGCATCGGGTGACCGACGCCCCACGGGGTGACACTGGACTCCATACCGACTAGTCGGCATGATCAGGCGGGACGGGCCCGCCGGCCCTGGACCGTCCAACCGTCCACTCCGTACGGAGGAAGCACGATGAGCAACGGCACCCCGCCCCCGCCGGCCGCCGGGGAGGCACCACCCGGCCTCGATCCGGAGCGCCTGCGGGAGCATCTGGACCGGGAGCGGCCGGGCCTGGTCTCCGGGCCGCTGCGCGCGCAGCTGATCGAGGGTGGGCGGTCCAACCTCACCTACCGGGTCACCGACGGCACCGCCTCCTGGGTCGTCCGCCGCCCGCCGCTCGGCCACGTGCTGGCCACCGCGCACGACATGCGGCGCGAGCACCGGGTGATCAGCGCCCTGCACGACACCGCGGTGCCGGTGCCCCGGACGCTGCTGCTGTGTGCGGACGAGTCTGTCATCGGCGCCCCGTTCTACGTGATGGAGCTGGTGGCGGGCACCCCGTACCGGACCGTGGAGCAGCTGACCCCGCTGGGCCCGGAGCGGACCCGGGCGGTGGTGCTGTCCCTGGTCGACACGCTGGTGGAGTTGCACTCGGTGGATCCGGAGGCGGCCGGGCTGGGCGACTTCGGGCGTCCGGACGGCTTCCTGGAGCGTCAGCTGCGGCGCTGGGGCAAGCAGTTGGCGGCCTCCAAGAACCGCGAACTGCCCGGCATCGACGCGCTCCACGAGGCACTCGGCCGGGCGCTGCCCACCTCCCCCGCGCCGACCGTGGTGCACGGCGACTACCGGCTGGACAACGTCCTGGTCGGCGCCGGCGACACCATCACCGCCGTGCTGGACTGGGAGATGTCCACGCTCGGCGATCCGTTGACCGACCTCGGGCTGCTGGCGATGTACTGCACCGACCTGGGCCTGCCGGGGTCGCCGGTCAGCACCACCAGCGGCGCCCCGGGACACCCCGACCCGGACGAACTGATCGCCCGCTACGCCGAGCGCTCCGGCCGGGACACCTCGCAGATCGCCTGGTACACCGCGTTCGCGTGGTTCAAACTCGCGGTGATCCTCGAAGGCATCCACTACCGCTACACGCTCGGCCAGACGGTCGGGGCGGGCTTCGACCGGATCGGCGAGCTGGTGCCCGTCTTCATCGACCGCGGACTGACCACCCTGAAGGAAGGCTGAGGCACCGATGGACTTCGCATTCGACGGCCGTACCGAGGAACTGCGGGCGCAGCTCGACGCGTTCATGACCGAGTGGGTGTACCCGGCCGAGCGGGTCGTGGACGAGCAGCGGGCCGCGCTGGCCTCGCCGTGGGACACCCCGCCGGTGGTGGAGGAGCTCAAGGCCGAGGCGCGCCGACAGGGCCTGTGGAACCTCTTCCTCCCCGACGAGGAGCACGGCGCGGGGCTGACCAACCTCCAGTACGCGCCGCTGGCCGAGATCACCGGCCGCAGCCCGCAACTGGCGCCCACGGCGCTGAACTGCGCGGCACCGGACACCGGCAACATGGAGGTGCTGGCGCAGTTCGGCGACGACGAGCAGAAGAAGCGCTGGCTGGAGCCACTGTTGGCGGGTGAGATCCGCTCGGCGTTCGCGATGACCGAGCCGGAGGTGGCCTCGTCGGACGCCACCAACATCGAGACCCGGATCGAGCGGGACGGCGATGCGTACGTCATCAACGGCCGCAAGTGGTACATCTCCGGGGCGATGAACCCGCTGTGCCAGATCTTCATCGTGATGGGCAAGACCGATCCGGACGGCGCGGACATCCGCCGCCAGCAGTCGATGATCCTGGTCCCGCGGGACACCCCCGGCCTGACCGTCAAGCGCGCCATGCAGGTCTACGGCTACGAGGACCACTACCACGGCGGGCACGCGGAGGTCGTCTTCGAGGACGTCCGGGTCCCGGTGGGCAACCTCATCGGCGAGGAGGGCGGCGGCTTCGGCATCGCGCAGGCGCGGCTCGGGCCCGGCCGGATCCACCACTGCATGCGGCTGATCGGGATGGCCGAGCGGGCGATCGAGCTGATGTGCCGGCGCGCGGTCTCCCGTACCGCGTTCGGCAAGCCGCTGGCCCAGCAGGGCGTGGTCCAGGAGTGGATCGCCGACGCCCGGGTGGCGGTGGAGCAGCTGCGGCTGCTGGTGCTGAAGACCGCGTGGCTGATGGACACCGTCGGCAACAAGGGTGCGCACACCGAGATCCAGGCCATCAAGATCGCCACCCCGCGCACGGTCGTGGACATCCTCGACAAGGCGGTCCAACTGCACGGCGCGGGCGGCGTCAGCCAGGACTTCCCGCTGGCCGAACTGTGGGCCGGGGCCCGCACCCTGCGGCTGGCTGACGGGCCCGACGAGGTGCACCAGCGGTCATTGGCGCGACGGGAGCTCAAGCGGTATCTGTAGGCGGGACCGGTAGGCGGTACCGGTAGGGCGCGCGGGGTGCCCGTTACGGGTTCCCATTGCAGGAACCCGTAACGGGACTTCCGCTTACGGCCGCAGGGCCCGCAGCAGCAGATCGGCCAGGTGGTCGGCGACCTGCTGAGGGGTCAGCGGCCCGTCCTCGCGGTACCAGGTGCCCAAGTGGTGCACCGAGCCGAAGTGGTAATCGACGATCAGGTCGGCGGGGACCTCCGTGGTGAACACCCCGGTGCGCTGGCCCTCCTCGACCAGGGCCCGGAACCGCTCGTGGTAGCGCCGCCGTTCGGCCCGTACCTGCTTGTCCTTCTCCGGGCTCAGATGGTGCATCGAGCGGAAGAAGATCTTGGTGTCGTCGAGGTTCTCGATGGTGGTGACCACCACGTCGGCGGCGGCGTCCCGCAGCCGCTGCGCCACCGGTGCGTCGGCGTCCGCGAAGCGGTCCAGCCGCTCCTGTTGGAGCCGCAGCACCCGGCCGTAGACCTCGTGGAGCAGGTCCTCCTTGGAACCGAAGTAGTGGTAGAGGGCGCCCTTGGTGACGCCCGCCGCGTCCACGATCTCCTGGACCGAGGTGCGGTCGTAGCCCTGCTCCGCGAAGAGCCTGGTGGCGGTGGCCAGCAGCCGCTGCGCGACGGGCTTCGCCGTGCCGTTGCCGTTGCTGGTGCCGTCCTTGATGCCGGCCATCGCCCTCACCCGTTCCTTTGGTCCTTACGTGCGTCCGTCATGCGCGCTGGCGGAGCTCTCGTCGAAGGATCTTGCCACTCGTGGTCTTGGGAAGCTCCGGCAGGATCTCCACCATGCGGGGGTATTTGTACGCCGCGAGCCGTTCCTTGCAGTAGGCGGCCAGTTCGTCGGGGGCGGTCGACGCGCCCGGACGCAGACTGACGTACGCCTTTACGGTCTCCCCGCGGTAGGGGTCGGGCACCCCGACGACGGCCGCCTCGCGCACCGCGGGATGGGTGTAGAGGACGTCCTCGACCTCGCGGGGCCACACCTTGAAACCGGCCGCGTTGATCATGTCCTTCTTGCGGTCGACGACGTACAGCCAGCCGTCCCGGTCCATGAACCCGATGTCGCCGGTGCGCAGTTCGCCCTCCGGCATGGTCTCGGCGGTGGCGTCCGGGCGGCGCCAGTAACCGGGCACGACCTGGGGGCCACGGACCGCGATCTCGCCCTGCTCGCCGAACGGCAGGTCACGGCCGGCCTCGTCGATGATCCGCACGACGGTGTCCGGGCCCGGCACGCCCACCGCGAGGGTGCCGGAGACCTTGTCGACGGGTGCCACCCTCCCGGGCGGGACGGTGGCGCAGGGCGCGGTGCACTCGGTCAGGCCGTAGCCGTTGTGCACGTAGGGGCCGAAGTCGGTACGGAACTTCTCGACCAGGGCCGGCGGCAGCGGCGCGCCGCCCGAGCTCATGGTGTGGAAGGAGGCGAAGTGCCCGGGGGTGACGTCCGGGTGGGCCATCAGCGCCATGTAGGCGGTGGACGGGCCGACCGTGAAGGCCGGCCGGTGTTCCAGGAAGGCGTCCAGGACGGTGCCGGCCTCGAAGCGGTAGGCCAGTGCCAGGGTGCCGGTGCTGGCGAGGCAGGCGGCCAGTTCGCAGACCATGCCGGTGATGTGGAAGAGCGGGGCGAGCGCGAAGTAGGTGGCGCCCTCGGGGAGTCCGAGGCCGGTGCGCTGCCGTTCCGCGTTGTAGCTGATGTTGCCGTGGGTGTTGGTGGCGCCCTTGGGGGTGCCGCTGGTGCCGGAGGTGTAGCTGATGAGCGCGATCCCGGCGGCGTCCGGCTCCGGGGCGGCGGGCGCCGGTCCACCCGTGCGGGCGGCGGTGAGCAGGTCGTCCGCGCCGTCCTGGGGGCCGGTCGGTGCGCCGCGCAGCACCCGGGGGTCGTGGCGGGTCTGGAGGCCGCGTTCGTCGGCGGTCAGCGCGATGCGGACCGCGGGCGCCTCGGCGGCGGTGCCGCGCAGGAAGTCCGCCCAGGTGCGGTCCGCGCACAGGACGGCGGTGACCTCGGCGTCGTCCAGGATGTGTCGGGTCTCCGCCGCCTTGTACATCGGGTTGACCGGGACGACCACGCCGCCGGCCTTCCATACGGCGAGCAGCGCGAGCACGAAGTGCGGGGTGTTCTGCAGCATGACCACGGCCCGGTCGCCGGATCGGAAGCCGCGGCCCGCGAGGTGCCCGGCGAGGCCGTCGGAGAGCGCGTCGACCTCGGCGTAGGAGATCCGGCCGTCGAAGTAGGCGAGCGCGGTGCGTTCGGGGGCGCGGCGGGCCGCGGCGCGGAAGGCGTGCAGCGGGGAGGGCGGTGGCTGGACGGGGGCGCGTTGGGCGTCGGTGAGCTGGGCCAGCCACGGCTTGTCCTGGTAGGTGGTCACCGGGCTTCCCCCTCACGTGCCTCCAGCTTCTGTTGGAGGTGGTTCATCCCGGACAACCAGCGGTCCGGTTCGGCGGCCCGGGCAGTGTAGTAGTCGGCCACCTCCGGGTGCGGCAGGACCAGGAAGCGGCCCTCGTCCATGGCGGCGAAGAGCGCGTCGGCGACGGCGTCCGGTTCGATGGCGGTCGGGGTCAGGACGAGGTCGCCGGCGGTCCCGGTGGCGGCCAGCATGTCGGTCCGTACGCCCTGCGGGCAGATGGCGTGCACCTCGATGCCGCGGTGGCGGTAGGTCAGCGACAGCCACTCGGCGAAGGCGTACGCGCCGTGCTTGGTGACGCTGTAGGGGGCCGCGGCGACCATGGTGAGCAGGCCCGCGGCGGACACCGTGGAGACGAACCGGCCGCTGCCCCGCGCCAACCATTCCGGCACCAGCTCGCGCGCCGCCCGCACGTGGGCCATCACGTTCACGTCCCAGGCCAGCGCCCAGTCGTCCTCGGGCGCTTCGGGGCCGCCGCCGGTGCCGACCCCGGCATTGGCGCAGAAGACGTCGATGGCGCCGCCGAGTGCCTCGCGGGCCGGGCCGACGATGCCGGAGGCGTCGCCGGGGACCGCGACCGCCCCGATCTCCTCCGCGGTCTTGCGGGCCTTGGCCTCGTCCAGGTCGTTGACCACGACCCGGGCGCCCTCGGCGGCGAACCGGCGGGCCAGTGCGGCGCCGATCCCCCCGCCCGCTCCGGTTACGACAACGGCCTTGTCCCGTACGACTGCCACGCTGTGTCTCCCTCGGTCGTCGCCCTGACTCCACCGGCCCGCCAGCTCACCGGCGTACCGGCGTACCGGCGTACCGGCGTACCGGCAGGGGCAGACTAACCAGTCGGTATGTCTCGATGGAAGTCTCCGTTTTCCGCCACGCCCCGGCGTCACGACCCGGCACCACGCCCGGCGCCACGAGCTGGCGTCACGGCCCGGCACATTCCCCACCGCCCCGCGGAGCATTAGCGTGCCCACGACACACATCGGGTCGACCACCGCTCACGGAGGTGTGCGCATGGCTCTGTCGAGACGTGTTCTGCTGGGGCATCTGGCGGCGACCGGGGCGGCCGCGGCGGCGGTCACCGCGGGCCCGGGCGCCGCCCAGGCCGCGCCGCACGGCGGCGGACGGCGGGTGCACACCGGCTTCGACCGCCTGGCCGCCGACGGCTACCGCCTCCTGGACGGCCACCGGATCGGCATCGTCACCAACCCCACCGGCGTCACCCACGACGTCCGGCACATCGTGGACGTGATGCACGCCGACCGCCGCGTCCACCTCACCGCCGTGTTCGGGCCCGAACACGGCTTCCGGGGCACCGCCCAGGCCGGCGGCTCCGAAGGCCGCTACGACGACCCGGCCACCGGCCTCCCCGTCTACGACACCTACGACAAGAGCGGCAAGGACCTCGCCGACATCTTCACCGCCTCCGGCGTGGACACCGTGATCTTCGACATCCAGGACATCGGCGCGCGCTTCTACACCTACATCTGGACGCTCTACGACTGCATGGTCGCGGCCGCCCTGGCGGGCAAACGGTTCGTCGTCCTGGACCGCCCCAACCCGGTGACCGGCCGGACCGCGACCGGCCCCGTCCTCGACCGCCGCTACGCGTCCTTCGTCGGCCGCGAGCCGATCGCCCAGGCGCACGGTATGACGGTGGTGGAACTGGCCCTGCTCTTCAACGGCGAGTTCGTCCCCGCGGCCGCCGGACGGCCGGTGGCGCTGGAAACCGTCACGATGACCGGCTGGCACCGCACCGACTTCTTCGACGCGACCGGACTGCCCTGGGTACCGCCCAGCCCCAACATGCCCACCGCCGACACCGCCCTGGCCTACGCCGGCACCTGCCTCTTCGAGGGCACCAACCTCTCCGAGGGCCGCGGCACCACCCGCCCCTTCGAACTCCTCGGCGCGGACGGCCTCGACCGCCGCTGGTGCGAGGCCGCCACGGAACTGGCCCTGCCCGGCGTCCACTTCCGCGAGGCGTACTTCGCCCCCACCTTCTCCAAGTTCCAGGGCAAGACCATCGGCGGCCTCCAACTCCACGTCCACGACCGCACCACCTTCGACCCGGTACGCACCGGCATCGCCCTCCTGATCACCGCCCGCCACCTCTGGCCCGGCTTCACCTGGCTGACCGCCCACTTCGACCACCTGGCCGGCACGGACACCGTCCGGAAGATGATCGACGCGGGGGCGGGGGTGGCGGAGATCGCCGGGGCCTGGGAGGACGGACTGAGGGGCTTTCGGTCGGTACGGCGGCGGTATCTGCGGTATCGGTAGGGGCAGTTGGGCGGCGCGCTCACGCCCTCAGTACCACCCTTGACGGCCCTGCCAACGACGAGTCGACCCGCCACCGCACGGAACACCCGTCCACGGACGTTGCCGTCGAACGCCGCTGGGGCCCGCCGGATTCCGGGGGCCCAGCGGCTTTGTCGGCCGCCCCCCCGTCTCACCATCCGGGACGCCCCACCCCCGCCATTGACTGTCCCCTACACCGACCAAGAGAGTGCGGCTCGTGCACAGTGACGCGACATCAGCGAAGACGGCGGCGGTTCCGGACGGGGAGGCGGCCGGTGGGGAGAGCCTGCGGCGGGTGGCCGTGGCCTCGTTCATCGGGACCGCCATTGAGTTCTACGACTTCTACATCTACGGCACCGCGGCAGCCCTGGTGCTCAACCAGGCGTTCTTCCCGACGCTCGACCCGGTCAACGCGACCCTCGCATCGTTCTCCACCTACGCGGTGGCGTTCGCCGCCCGGCCGCTGGGTTCGGTGGTGTTCGGGCACTTCGGCGACCGGGTCGGACGGAAGTCCGTGCTGGTCGCGTCGCTGTTGTTGATGGGACTTTCCACGGCGCTCGTCGGATTGCTGCCCGGTTACGGGACGTTGGGGGTCTGGGCGCCGCTGTTGCTGATCCTGCTGCGGTTCCTCCAGGGGATCGGGTTGGGCGGCGAGTGGGGCGGGGCGGCGCTGCTGGCCGTCGAGCACGCGCCGCGCGGACGGCGGGGGTTGTACGCCGCGTTCCCGCAACTCGGGCCGTCCGTGGGGTTCTTCGCGGCGACCGGGGTGTTCTGGCTGCTGTCGGAGGGGATGAGTGACGCGGCCTTCCGGTCGTGGGGCTGGCGGGTGCCGTTCCTGCTGTCGTTCCTGCTGGTCGGGGTGGGGCTGTTCGTCCGGCTGAAGATCAGCGAGACGCCGGTCTTCGCGAAGGTGCGGGAGGCGCAGGAGGCCAGCAAGGTGCCGGCCGTGGACGTCTTCCGGCGGCATCCGCGGGAGTTGCTGCTGGGCGCCGGCGGGATGGTCATCGCGTACGGGCTCTTCTACACCGCCACGACCTACTGCCTGTCCTACGCCACCGGCACCCTGGGCATCTCCCGTACCACCATGCTCGGCCTCTCGCTGGTCGCCTGTCTGTTCCTGGCGGCGGGCACCTGGCTGGCCGCCACCCGCTCCGACGGCATCGGACGCCGGAAGCTGGTCCTGGGCGGCTCCGGACTCGCGGTGGTGTGGGGACTGGCCCTCTTCCCCCTGTTGGACACCCGGCAGCCGGTGCTGATCGCCCTGGGCATCGGCGGCGCGCTGTTCTGCATGGGCGTGGTCTACGGACCGATGGGCGCGTACCTGCCGGAGCTGTTCGGGACCACGGTCCGCTACTCGGGCGCCTCTCTCGCCTACAACCTGGGCGGAGTGCTGGGCGGGGCGGTCGCGCCGCTGGTCGCCACCCGGCTCCAGGCGGCGTTCGGCTCGGCGTCGGTGGGCTGGTACGTGAGCGCGATGGCGCTGCTGTCGCTGGCGTGCGTGCTGGCGCTGCCGGAGACCCGGGAGCGTGAACTCCTGGGCTGAGCGGCCCCGTGGGGGACGTTCAGGGCCGGAGCCACCACCGTTCGCTCTCCCAGGAGAGCGCCTCCCAGAGGCGGTTGAGCGGGTGCTCCGGCCCGTAGGAGGCCCGTTCGCCGCGCCGGGTGAAGACGCCGACCAGGACCTCCGTCCGGGGGCCGACGTCCCCGGTGAGCTCCAGGGTGCGCAGGCCCTCGGCCTCCGGGAGGTGGCCGTCCGACGCCGCCTCCCCCAGGCCCCGGGTGACCAGCATCGCGCCGCTGACCACGCCCGAGCGGAGCAGCTCGAAGCCGTAGTGCGCGGCCTCTATCTCGGCGGCGACGGTCAGCTTCTGGCGGTAGTCGCTGCCGTACCAGGCGGTCAGGAAGCGATCGATCAGCCCGCCGGTGGAGACGACCAGCGGCAGCCGCGGCAGTTCGCCGGCGCGGAACGAACCGCCGGGCAGTCGCTCCGGCGGCAGGTTCGTCAGCAGCGACAGTCCGCTGCGCCGCCACTCCATCACCTCGTACGGGGCGAGTTGGGCGGCCTCCTCGCCCTCGGTGACCACGACGCTGCCGCAGACCAGGTCCAGTTCCTGGGAGCGGAGCTTGGTGAACAGGTCGCCGGTGCGGACGTGGGTGATCTTCAGGTCGACGCCCTCGCGGTCGAAGTCCCCGCTGACGTATTCCACGGCGTCCAGGAGGAAGCCGAGGGTGTAGCGGGTGGTGCCGACGGAGAGCGTGCGGCCGAGCCGGCGGCGGGCGTCGTGGACGCCGTCGGCCCACTCGCCGAGGGTGCGCCGGGCGAGTTCGACCAGGGCCTCGCCGGTGGCGGTGAACAGCGCGTCGCGTCCGCGGCCCTGCTTGAGGACCAACTCCTCGCCGCACAGCGCCGCGAAGGTGCGGTTCATGGTGTCGAGTTGCTTCTGCACGCTGGACTGCTCACGGCCCAACCGGCGGGCCGCCGCCAGCGCGGTGCCCGACTCGTACACCGTGATCAGCGTGCGCAGTTGGTCCATCGTGGTGTCGAGCAGCTCCGTCGGGTACGGCTGCGGACTCGGGTTCTGCTGCGGACCTGACACGGTCATGCGCCCCTACTCGCTTTCCCTTCCCCCAAATTCAGGAATGTGCAGCATAGCCGCCCCGGAAATCCCATCCGGAGATCACCGGGGATTATCTGTGGATTTCTTCCGGAAAATGCTGGATGCGTTTGCGGTACCCGTGGAATGGTCTAGTCAATCCCGGGCCGCACAACCACGTTCTCCGCAAGGGCAGTTACGTTCGTGAGCCATTCCCGGGCCGACCTCGAGGCGATGTCCGGACCGCTCCGGGAGGCCGTGGTCGGTGACCGCTATCCGGCTCGACTCCGAGCCGGCTTCGGTCACCGCGACGCCTCTGGTCGCGCTCGCGACCGCGGTGGCGGCGGTGGTGCTCGCCCGGCTGCCGCCCGACGGTCGCCATACCGCGCAGTTGAGGCCGCCCAGTTAGGGAACCGCAAGCGGAACGCAGCAGTAGCGCGGCCGGCCGGGGCGGTTTCCGGGTAACGGCGAAAAACGGAAGGGAAATACAACAGGGCCCCGGGGTGTGTGCACCCCGGGGCCCGTGCCGTTCCCGCCGCTACCTATGGGCGGGGAATTCCACCACCTGCTGGTAGGTGGGACGGTTTTGCCAGCTCATCTTGTCGTGGGTCAGACCGCCCACCGCGCGGTGGATGATCGAGTCCGCGCACCACTGGTCGCCGGCCTTGCAGTTGTCGTCGCCCGGGTAAACCTGGGCGGCGGTTTCGGCGTTGGCCTGCCGGAGGGTGGCCAACAGGGTGTCCTGGCAGGCGGAGAGGTCACCGTTGCCGCAGTAGCGGACGGCGAGCGGTCCCTGAACCCGGTCGCCGAGCACCGCGCGCAGGTCCTTGTCGACGTAGCTCCACCAGCCGTACTGGAAGGCCGATCCGGCGTGCGCCCCGGTGGGGCCGTGCCCGGCCGAAGGCGACTCGTCGATGGCGAGGTTGGCGCCCAGCGCCTCGTAGAGGTCCGTGCCGAGGCCGGGCCGGAAGACGTCCTTGACCATCAGCGGCCACCAGGCGTCCATCAGCCGGACCGCGTCGGAGTGGGCGTAGCTGTGCGAGCCGGGAGTGGTCTCGCGGCGCTGCGCACCGTCCTTCCGCCAGGCGTCCAGCCGCTGGATCGCGGTCCGCAGCGCGGGGTCGGCGACCGGCTTGCTGTCCAGGACCCGCAGCAGGTCGGGCAGGACGTCCTCGCCGCGCAGGTCGGTGAGGGCGGCGTCGGCCATCGCCCGGGTCAGGGACGCGCGGGTGACCCCGCCGTCCTTGGTCAGGGCGCGCACCCGGTCGTCGAGCAGGTTGGCGCGGTGCACGGAGCCGTTGCCGAAGCCGGCCGAGTCGTACTCCTTGGCCTGCTTGTTGTTCCAGGAGACGTAGTAGTCCTGGTCGACGGATTGCGGGTGTTGGGCGGGCGGGGTGTAGTCGGTGGTGTTGGTGGTCGGGTCGAAGCCCTTCCACTCGTAGGCGGGGTCGGCCTTGATGGGCAGCGCCGGGTCGACGTTCGGGTTGCGGACCGGGTTGAGGCCGCTGTTGTAGTACGCGATGTCGCGGGAGTCGGCGTAGAACCAGTTGAAGGCGTAGCCGATGTGCTGGGCGGCCTTCTGGAAGCTCTTGGCGTCGTGGACGTACGTCGGGTCGTTGAGCATCTGGAAGCCGATGATGGAGTCGGCCTCGTGGCGGTAGGTGGAGCGCAGCGCGGTGTAGGCGACGGGCCTGCCGCCGACGGTGGCGCGGTGGGTGACGACGCCGTACTTGGTACGGAAGACCTGCATCCGGTACGAGCCGGCCGCGGTGGGGTCGGCGATGGTGGGCTTCCAGGAGGTGGTGCGCTCCAGCTTCTCCATCGGGAGGCACCGGCCGTGGTAGCGGTAGGAGGTGGAGTCCTTGGTGGGCTCGGAGCCGTCCGCGTTGCACAGGTCGACGGCGTAGGTGTCGGTGATGTCCTGGCCGGCGGAGGTGGCGCTCCAGGCGTAGTCCTGGCCGCGGCCGAGCTGGACGTACATCCCGACGCCGGCGAACGAGGCGCCGCGGGCGCTGATGCCGGGGCCCTGGATCTCCTGGAGCATCAGCAGCTGGGGCGCGAAGTAGCCGGTCTGCGGGCCGAATACGGCGACCGGGTGGCCGCTGGCGGTGTGCTTGCCGGAGACCAGCAGGGCGTTGGACATCCCGCGGTGCTGGGTCGGGTCGAAGCTCCCCTTGGGCAGTACGCCGTCCTTGAAGAGGCCCTCCAGCTTCCGGTACTTCTCGGGGGCCTTGACCGGGTCCCGGGGCGGGGTGGCGCTCTTGGAGGCGGCGGCGCCGGTGCGGTCGAAGACCAGCGGTTCGGGGGTGACCGAGCCGCGGTCGGGCAGCGCGGTGCCCTGGGCCTTGGCGGGCTTGACGGCGTAGGGGAAGCTCTGGCCGTCGTGCAGGGTCTTGGCCGCCTCGGGGTCGTTGCGCTCGCGGAAGGACTCCCAGACCTCGGTGCCCTTCTCCACGCCGTACTTCTGCTGGGCGGAGAGCAGGGCGAGCGCCGAGGGGACCTCTCCGCCGCCGCCGTTGCCGAAGAGGCCGCCGACGACGGAGGCCAGGGCTATCAGGTCGGTCAGCTTGAACGGCTGGATCTCACCGGCGTTGGTGATCGCGTCGATGTGGCCGGTGACGACGTACTCGCCGGGGAAGTAGCGGCCCTTCTTGGACTGTTCGCGGTAGGCGTTGATGCCGTCCACGTACGCCTGGGCGTCCTCCATGGCCTGCTTGCCGCGTGCGCCGTTGTTGTTGCGGATGGCGTCGACCTGCGTCTGGAGGTCGGCCTCGGTGTACGGGGCCGAGGGCCAGAACTGCTGCTCCAGGCCCTGGTTGGCGGGGGCGCCGCCGGCGAACGAGGTCAGCTCGCCGCGCCCGATGTGCCGGAACAGGTCCATCAGCCACAGCCGGTCCTGGCCCGCGGCGTATCCGGCGCCGTATTCGGTGCCGTAGCGGGTGGTGCCCTTGATGTGCGGGACGCCGGTCTTCTTGTCGCGGGTGATGGTGACGTCCGAACGCGGCGCGCTGACCGAGCCGACCTGGCCCTGGGGGACGCCGAAGGAGGCGTCGTTGTAGAAGTCGGTGAGGGTGTCGTCGGTGAGCGAACGGTAGCCGCCGGCCAGCGCGTTGTAGGGGGCGATCTGGTCGGTGGAGTGCGGCGGGTGGGTGCCGAACAGCTTGTTGCCGAGGATCTGCATCAGGGTGGCGTTGCCCGTCGCGCCCGGCGGCAGGATGTCCGCGCACTGGCCCTGGCAGTAGTCGTCGGAGTCGTGCGGTGCGGCTGCGGCCGCGGTGGGGGGCGGTGCCAAGAACGTGGCACCCAAGGCGAACAGGGCTGCCGCTGCGGCGGCCCTGAGCCTTCCGGTACGTCGCTGCATTCCTGCTCCTCGAAAGGGGTCCCCCTGCCCTGCAAGGATCCGGGGGATGGCGCGCCGGACGTTACCCTCGGTTACCCGTTACCGGAAGGTGAACAACAGTCACCTTTTCGAATTCCCCACAGCGGGCAGGTGTTACGGCCGGACAGCCCGGCACATCGCCACCCAAAACCGCAAAAGAATTCGATGGATCCAGGTGGCGGCCGGCTACGTCCATTCCCTGTCCAGTCGGGATCCTCCTCGGAGGTGGAAGCACCATGGCCGGTTTCAGAGCCCTCGCACAACAGGTCCGCAACCCGCGACTCGTCACCGTTCGGCGGCGTACCGCCCTGCGCAAGTGCTTGGAGCGCTTCGCCCCTTACGGGCACCGCGCGACCTGGCACCATCTGTGCACCCGGGCCGGGTTCGCCATCCAGGACCGTGACCCGGATCCGGCGCGGCTGATGGCCGCACTCGCCGAGTTGGAAGAGGCGCGCGCCCTCTGGCTCGCCTACGAGGAGGAGTTCGCCGCCCGGCGCCGCCGCGAGAAGCACGACGGCATCCGCCAGCCCAGCGCCCTCGACGACTGGCACCGCCGCACCTGGGGCGGCTACGACATCGTGCCCTGCGCCTCCCCGCAGCGGCACCCGGCGGCCCGCCTCTCCGAGGTGCTGCGCCGCATGATCGCGGCGATGGAGGCGGGATGCCCGCGCCGCGACTGCCCGGTCTGCGGCGGCACCCGCTTCGTATGGGTCCCCGGACCGGACGACTGCCCGGCGACCGGACCCGCCTGCCGGGACTGCGGGGTCCTCGCCCCGGCATCCGTGCTGGCCCCGGAGGCGCTGCACACCGCGGCCGGGCTGCACGGCGCGGCGGCCTTCGCGGCGGCCTGACCCGCGCTCCGCACCGCACCGCCCACCCCGCGCACGCGGATTGTCAGAACCTCCTGCCATCATCGAAGACATGCTGCAGATGCTTCAGGTATGTCTCAACGGCGCCCGCACGGCGGCCGATTCGGGTGTCGTCGCGCTCTCGCCGGCCGCGCTCGCGGACGCGGCGCGGCAGGCGGTCGCGGCCGGCGCCCAGGACGTCCACGTCCACCCCAAGACCCCGTGCGGCGAGGATTCCCTCTCGCCGCGCGTGGTCGGCCCGGTCCTCGAAGCGATACGGGAGGCGGTGGACGTGCCGGTGGGCGTGACGACCGGCGCCTGGGCCGAGCCGGACCCCGGGCGCCGGGCGGAGCGGATCGCGTCCTGGACGGTGCTCCCCGACCACGCCTCGGTCAACTGGCACGAGTCCGGCGCCGATACGGTCGCCGAGGCGCTGCTGGCGCGCGGCGTCGGCGTCGAGGCGGGCATCTGGGCCGGGACGGCGGCGGCCGCCCGCTTCGCCGCCTCACCGCTGGCGCCGCGGGTGCTGCGGGTGCTGGCCGAGGTCATGGACGACACCGACCCGGTCACCGCGCCCGCCACGGCCCGGACCCTGCTCGCCGAGCTGGCCCAGATACCGCACGGCCGCCCGGTGCTGCTGCACGGCTACGACGGCGGCGCCTGGCCGGTGCTGCGGCTGGCCGGGGAGCTGGGCCTGGCCAGCCGAATAGGCATCGAGGACACCCTCGCCCTGCCGGACGGCGTGCCCGCCACCAGCAACGCCCATCTGGTGTCCTGCGCCGCGGAGTTGACGGGCGGTCTTCCCCGCACCTGAGCCGGCCGCTGCGCGGGGCTCGCCCGTACGTCTTCGGCCTTCCCGCCGTGGGGGTTGCTGTTTGCGCCTGCGGCGCGGGCCGCTGCGCGGGGCTGGTCGGCCACGGTGCCGGGTCTGTGGGGTGGGGGTGTGCCGGACTGCTGCGC
>NZ_JBHVQS010000076.1:0-34993 GCF_042886435.1 Streptomyces sp. NPDC058000 | reverse complement strand
GCCCCCGCTCCCGCCGGCGCCCCCCCCCCCGGGCGGTGCGGGGGGGGGGGCGCGCCGCCATGTGCCCGTGGTCCGGGGCTACTTCACCGGTGCCATCTTGTCCACGATGCCCGGGTGGTCGTCGATCCACTTCTCGACGCCCTTGTCCTCGTTGCCCTTTCCGGCGTCCTGGATGTCCTTCTCCAGGCTGCCGAGCTCGTCGGGGGCCATCTTCCAGTTCTTCAGCCAGCCGGAGAACTCCGGGAACTTCTTCGGGAAGTTCTTGTTGCCGAGCGTCTTGATCTGGTTGTTGGCGCCCCAGGTGCCCTTGGGGTCGGCGAGCTTGGTGAGCTGGTACTTGCTGTACGCCCAGTGCGGCGACCACAGGACGACCGCGATCGGCTCCTGCTTGTGGTACGCCCGGTCCAGTTCGGCGAGCATCGCGCTGGTGCCGGCCGAGGTGACCTCGAAGTCCGACAGGCCGTAGGCGGGCAGGACGGTGCTCTTCAGGCGCTGCATCTCACCGGTGCCCGGTTCGATGCCGATGATCTTGCCCTTGAACTCGTCCTTGTGGGTCCGCAGGTCGTCCATGGACTTGACGTCCTTGACGTACGACGGGACGGCGATCTCCAGGGAGGTCTTGTCGTACCAGGCGCCGACGTCGGTGAGGTCGTCCTTGTACTTGTCCCAGTACTGCTTCTGGGCGACCGGTAGCCAGCCGTCGGTCTCCACGTCGATCTGGCCGGTGGACAGGCCGGTCCACATCGGTCCGACGTCGAGGTTGCGCAGGTTGGGGTGGTAGCCGCGCTTCTCCAGGACGCTCTTCCACAGGTAGGCGGTGGCGATGCCCTCGTCCCACGCCGGGTAGCCGATGTTGGGGGCCTTGCCGGCGTCCGTGCCCTTGGCGTAGGTGGCGTGCGCGGACGGGGCGATCTTCTCGACGAGGCCGGGGTTCTTCTTCAGCCAGGTGCGGACGCCGTCCTGCTCATGGCCCTCACCGGCCGACTTGATGTCGTTCTCCAGGCTGGTGAGCTGCTTCTCGTCGAGGTGGAAGTTCTTCATCCACTTCGCGACCTCGGGCATGTCCTTGCCGAAGCCCTTGCGGCCGATCAGGTGCAGCCCGTCACCGGAGCCGAAGGAGCCCTTGGGGTCCTTGAGCTTGGTGAGCGGGTACTTGTCGTACGCCCAGTGCGGGGACCACAGGGTGACCGCGATCGGCTTCTTGTTGTGGATGGCCCGGTCCAGCTCGCTCAGCATGGAGGCGGTGCTGGACTCCTGCACCTGGTACTCGCCGCCGAGACCGTAGTCCTTGAGGACCTTGTCCTTGAGGATCTTCATCTCGCCGGCGCCCGGCTCGATGCCGGTGATCTTGCCGCCGAACTCGGCACTCTTGCCCTTGAGGTCGTCGAGCGTCTTGACGTCCTTCACGTACGACGGGACCGCGATCTCCAGGGAGGTCTTGTCGTACCAGGTGCCGAGGTCCTCCAGCTTGTCCTTGTACTTGTTCCAGTACTCGGCGTGGGTGGTCGGCAGCCAGGCGTTGGTCTGGACGTCGATGTCGCCGCGGGCCTGCCCGGCGAAGAGCGGACCGGCCTCCAGGGCCTGGACCTTGGGCTTGTAGCCGCGCTCCTCCAGGATTTCCTTCCAGAGGTAGGTGGTGGCCTTGCCCTCGTCCCAGTTGACGTAGCCGAGGGTGATCGGCTTGCCGTTGGCGCCGGACGCGCCGTCGCCGCTCTTGCCCAGGAAGCTCATCCCGCCGGCGAGCAGCGCCAGGACGACGACGCCGACCATGGCCACCGAGGTCGCCGGCCGCCACTGGAGGAACTTCCAGCGGCCCAGTGCCGCCTGCGCCTTGGCCAGCGCCCGCCGGCCGAGCGGCGACACCCGCTGGTTGAGCGCGCCGGTCATCCGGTCCAGGTACATGGCGAGGATGACCACGGCGAGGCCGGCCTCCGCGCCCAGGGCCACGTTGACCGAGCTGATGGCGTTGTAGACGGACGCGCCGAGGCCACCGCCGCCGACCATGCCGGCGATCACGACCATGGACAGCGCGAGCATGATGACCTGGTTGATACCGGCCATGATCGTGGGCAGCGCCAGCGGCAGCTGGACCCGCAGGAGGGTGCGCCGCGGGTGCGTACCGAACGCCTCGGCCGCCTCGACCAGCTCCCCGTCGACCTGTCGGATGCCCAGCTCGGTCATCCGCACCGCGGGCGGCATGGAGAAGACGATGGTGGCGACGATGCCGGGGACGACACCGAGGCCGAAGAAGAGGATGCCGGGGATCAGGTAGACCATCGCCGGCATGGTCTGCATCAGGTCCAGCACCGGGCGCAGGATCCCGCCGACGACCCGGCTGCGGGCCGCCCAGATGCCCAGCGGCACCGCGACCACCACGGTGATCAGACAGGCCACCAGCACCAGCGAGAGCGACTCGATGGTCGGACTCCACTGCTGGATGGAGTCGATCAGTGCGAAGCCGAGGAAGGTCAGCACCGCGGCCGGCAGGCCGCGCAGCCACCAGGCGAGCACCGCCAGGATGCCCGCGAGGAGCAGCGGCTCCGGGGCCGCGAGGACGGTGTGGATGGCGTTGTACAGGCCGTTCAGGATCGTGGTGATGAGGTTGAACAGCCAGTCGAGGTTGTCCCGCAGCCAGTTGACGGCGTCATTGGCCCAGCTGCCTATCTGGATCCTAGGCATCGGCGGCCACCGTCCCGTCGGTCTCGTCGGAGGATCCCGACCCGGCGGCCGGCCCGCCGGCGGGCGCGGCGTCAGCCGCTCCGGCGGAGCCGGTGCGCGCACCGGGCAGCGCCGCGGCCGGTGCGGCTGGTGCGGCCGGTGCGGCCGGTGCGGCCGGTGCGGCCGGTGCGGCCGGTGCGACCGGCCGGCCCGGCTCGCCCAGGACGGCGAGCAGTCGGTCCCCGGTGACCGCGCCGGCCAGTTGGCCGTGCTCGTCGGTGACCGCGACCGGCACGTCGCTGGCCGAACAAGCGGCGAACAGGTCGGCGAGCGGGGTGTCCGGGCCGACGGTGGCGGGCGCGGCGGCCCGGAAGTCGGCGGCGGTGGTGAGTTCGGTCCCGTCCTGGGTGGTCGTGCCGAGGACGCTGTCGACGTCCGTCATGACCGCACCGGCGGTCAGCACCCGGCTGCGGTCCACGTCCTGGATGAAGGAGGCGACGTAGTCGTTGGCGGGCCGGACGAGGATGTCCTCGGCGGTGCCGGTCTGGACGATCCGGCCGTCGCGCATCACCGCGATCCGGTCGCCGAGCCGCATCGCCTCGTTGAGGTCGTGGGTGATGAAGACGATGGTCTTCTTCAGCGTCTTCTGGAGCTCCAGCAGCTGGTCCTGCATATCCCGGCGGATCAGCGGGTCGAGCGCGCTGAAGGACTCGTCCATCAGCAGCAGATCGGCGTCGGTCGCCAGCGCGCGGGCCAGGCCGACCCGCTGCTGCATACCGCCGGAGAGCTCGTCCGGCCAGGACTTCTCCCAGCCCTTGAGCCCGGCGAGCTCCAGCGCCTCGGTCGCGCGCCGCTCCCGCTCGGCGCGCGCCACGCCCTGGACCTCCAGGCCGTAGGCGGCGTTCTCCAGCACGCTGCGGTGCGGGAAGAGCGCGAAGTGCTGGAAGACCATGGAGATCTTCCGGGAGCGGACGGCGCGCAGCTCCTTGTCGCTGAGCGAGGTCAGGTCCTGGCCGTCGAAGCGGACGGTGCCCGCGGTCGGCTCCAACAGTCCGTTCAGCATGCGCAGCAGCGTGGACTTGCCGGATCCGGACAGACCCATGACGACGAAGATCTGGCCCTCGCCCACCTCGATGGAGGCGTCGATCACCGCGGCGGTGGTGCCTTCGGCCCGCAATTCGTCCCGGCCGGCGCCGGCCTGGAGTTTGCGGACCGCGTCCTCGGGTCGTCTGCCGAACACCTTGTACAGGTGCTCGGCTTGCAGCCTGGACACATATGCCTCTCTTGTCGCACGAGAAACGACCTGCCACCCCCGTAGGCAGGTCGTGGTGCGGGACGAGTTCCGCTCGTCTTCACCGATGACATGTTGAAATCGCAACCGGGTCCGCTCCGGCTGCGCGCCTGCCCGGCTTTATGGGGCGCAAACACATCGGTGATTCAGCTCACAACGGAGTCGCGATTGGGGCATACGGCATCATGCGGGGTGTGACTCGACGCCTGATGCTCCTCGACACCGCCTCCCTCTACTTCCGCGCCTATTTCGGGGTACCGGAATCAGTCAAAGCCCCGGACGGCACCCCGGTGAACGCGGTGCGCGGACTGTTGGACTTCATCGCCCGGCTCGTCCAGGACCACCACCCCGACGACCTGGTCGCCTGTATGGACTTCGACTGGCGCCCCCAGTGGCGGGTCGACCTGATCCCCTCCTACAAGGCACACCGAGTCGCCGAGGAAGCCCCCGCGGGGTCGGCCGCCCCTGACGAGGAGGAGATCCCGGACACCCTCTCCCCGCAGGTTCCGGTGATCGAGGAGGTGCTCGACGCGCTGGGCATCGCCCGGATCGGCGCCGCGGGCTACGAGGCCGACGACGTCATCGGCACCCTGACCGCGCGGGCGAAGGGCCCGGTCGACATCGTCACCGGCGACCGCGACCTCTTCCAGCTCGTCGACGACGCCCGCGGCATCCGCGTCCTGTACCCCCTCAAGGGCGTCGGCACCCTCCAGATCACCGACGGGGCGCTGCTGCGCGAGAAGTACGGCGTGGACGGCCCCGGTTACGCGGATCTGGCCCTGCTGCGCGGCGACCCCAGCGACGGCCTGCCGGGCGTCCCGGGCGTCGGCGAGAAGACCGCCGCGAAGCTGTTGGACGCCTACGGCGACCTGGCCGGGATCCTCGCCGCCGCCGAGGACCCGGCGTCCAAGATCACCCCGGTGCAGCGCAAGCGGCTCACCGAGGCGCGCCCCTATCTGGCGGTCGCCCCGAAGGTGGTCCAGGTGGCGACCGACGTCCCGATCCCGGAGATCGACCACGCCCTGCCGGACGAACCGGCCGACCCGGAGCGACTGGAGGCGCTGGCCGCCCAGTGGGGCCTGGGTGGCGCATTGCGGCGGTTGCTGGTCACGCTCCGACGGTGACCTGTTAGGTTAGGTATGCCTAACTGGCGGCGTTCGCCCGCAGGCGCGCCCGCCCTCGACCGCCTCAGGGGAGAAAAGCCGTGGCAGCAGAGCGACCGGCCCGCAGCACACCGACACTGCACCGCGCCCGGGTGCGGCGCACCGAGCGGCTCAGCCCGCACATGGTGCGCATCGTCCTGGGCGGCGAGGGACTGGCGGCGTTCGACGCGGGCGAGCACGCCGACCACTACGTCAAACTGGTCTTCCCGCTGCCGCACGTCACCTACCCCGAGCCGTTCGACATGGGCCGCATCCGGGCCGAGCTGCCACGCGACCAGTGGCCCCGGACGCGCACATACACCGTGCGCGCCTGGGACCCGGAGGCGCGCGAGCTGACCGTGGACTTCGTCGTCCACGGCGACACCGGGCTGGCCGGGCCGTGGGCGGCCGCCGCCCAGCCGGGCGACGAGATCACCTTCCTCGGCCCGGGTGGCGCCTACACCCCGGACCCGACGGCCGACTGGCACCTGCTGGCCGGTGACGAGAGTGCCCTGCCGGCCATCGCCGCCGCGCTGGCCCGGATGCCGGCGGACGCCGCGGTGCACGCCTTCATCGAGGTCGCCGACCCGGAGGAGAGCCAGGAACTGACCGCCCCGCCCGGCGCGAAGGTCACCTGGCTGTATCGCGGCAGCGCCCCGGTCGGCCGCGAACTGGTCGCCGCGGTACGGGCGTTGGAGTTCCCCCCGGGGCGGGTCCAGGCGTTCGTGCACGGCGAGGCGGGCTGCGTGAAGGAGCTGCGCCGCCTGCTCCGCGTCGAGCACGCCCTGCCGCGCGAGGCGCTGTCGATCTCCGGCTACTGGCGCACCGGCCACGACGAGGACGGCTGGCAGGCCGGCAAGCGCGCCTGGAACCAGCAGGTGGAGGCCGAGCAGGAGCCCGCGGCCGCCGCCTGACCCACCACCGCCACCCCAAGGGCGGCGCGACTCAGAACAGGTCCGCGCCGCCCTTCTCCGCGCCTTGCCCGTCTTGCCCGCTTTACCTGCCCTGCCTGTCTTCCCCGCCATCCCCCGACGCGCCCGGCGCCGCCCACTCCCCTTCCCCCCCATGCTCGTACCGCCGCGCCGAGCGGTCGACGTGCGCCAGCCGCCGCAGCGCGGTGAGCACCGCGTCCCCCAGGACGGTCCCCACCACCACGCTCTCCACCAGCGCCTCCACGTCCACGTGGCGCCCCACGTACGCCAGGTCGGCGTCGGCGATCCGCTCGCACGCCTCGGCGTAGTCGTCGAGCACCTCCAGGAACGCCCCCTGCCCGAGGTCCTGGAACGCGGCCAGCGCGACCGCCATCGCCTCGGCGGCCGGGTGGTCCTCCTCGGCCCGCCAGCCGCGCCGACGGATCAGCTCCGCGACCGTGCGGCGGGCATCCGACAACCCCTCCGGACGAACGGCCGGCACCGGGGTGATCGCGTCGTGCGCCGCGCCGAGCACCTTGTGCACCGATCCCCCCGGGGCGTCCACGGCGGACAGCACCTCGCGGACCGTCGCGACCGAGAGCCCGCCGACGTCGATCAGCCCGCGGATCAGCCGTAGCCGGCGGACATGACCCTCGTCGTAGCTGGCCTGGTTGGGGCTGGTGAGCCGGCCCGCGGGCAGCAGTCCCTCACGGACATAGAACTTGATCGTCGGGACCGCCACGCCCGTCTCGCGGCTCAGCTCACCGATGCGCATCCAACGCCCTCTCCTCCGCGGATCCACGTCGGGAATCCGCGCCTTCCGGACCTTCCGGGCGCCCCGCCCTCACCCGGCACCGCCCATCAACCTTGCCAATCGGCTCCCCATCATAGATAGTCGCGCTATCAGATAGCGGTAAGCGCTGCTATCCATAGTTCCACTATCCGTTGAGGGGGCTTCTTTCGCATGTCCAGTCACATGTCCGGTCACGCGCCCGGTCGCATGTCCAGATACCGTTCGCTGCTCGGTTTCTCGTGGGCGATGGCCGGCTTAGCCGTGGTCTCGGCGGTCGGGATGATCGTCGACGACCGGGTGTTGGTCGGCGCGCCGATCTGGTTCAAACCGTTCAAGTTCTTCGTCTCCTTCGCCGCCTACGGGCTGGCGCTCACCTGGATGCTGTCCCGGCGAACCGCCCGCAGCCGGGCCGGCGAATGGGCCGCCCACATCTTCGTGGTCGCCGGACTCATCGAGATGGCGATCATCGTCGGCCAGACCCTGCGCGATCGACCCAGCCACTTCAACGTCGAAACCCCGCTGGACCACGTCCTGTTCGCGGTGATGGGAATCAGCGCCGCCGTCCTCTGGACGGCCACCCTCGTCTTCGCGATCCTGCTCTTCCGGGCCCGGCTGGGCGACCGAGCCGCGACCTGGGCGATCCGGCTGGCCGTACTGATCGCGTTGGTGGGTGTCGCACTCGGCGGACTGATGCTGAGGGCCACCCCGGCCCAACAGGCCGCGGGCGATCTGGCCACCGCCATCGGCGCACACAGCGTCGGCATCCCCGACGGCGGCCCCGCCATGCCGCTCACCGGCTGGAACGCCACCGGCGGCGACCTGCGCATCCCGCACTTCGTCGGCATGCACGCCCTCCAGGCCCTCCCGCTCTTCCTCTACGGGATCGAGGCGCTGGCCCGCCGCCGCGCCCGGCTGCGCGACGAGCGGGTGCGGCTGCGCCTGGTCGTCACCGCGGCCGGCTTCCTCGCCGGACTGCTCGCCCTGGTCACCTGGCAGGCGCTGCGCGGCCAGGCCCTGCTCCACCCCGACCCCGCCACCCTCATCGCGCTGGCCGCCCTCGTGACCGCCACCGCCGCCGGCGGCTACGCGGCGCTCCGCACCCCCCGCACCCCCGGCGCCGACGCCGACGTCCACCAGCCCACCCGCACCACGGAGTTGACCGGATGACCGACCGCACCCTCTTCAGTCTCGCGTTCGCCCTCGCGGCCCCGTTCTGGGCCCTGCTGATCCTCGCGCCCGGCCGGCGCTGGACCGATCGGATCGCCGCCTCGCCGCTGCCGATGGTGCCGGTCATCGGGGTCTACCTCGCCCTGGCGATACCGGTGTTCCCGCAGCTGTGGGCCGCGGTGAGCCACCCCGACCTGGTCGGCTTCCAGAAGCTGCTGGCGCTCGGCGGCGGCGCCGGGGCGATCTGGGCGCAGCTGATCGCCTGGGACCTCTTCCTCGGCCAGTGGATGTACCGCGAGGCCCGCAGCCTGGGCATCCACCCCCTGGTGATGGGCCCGCTCCTGGTCCTGACCATCCTGCTCTCCCCCGTCGGCGTCCTGCTCTTCCTGTGCCTGCGCAGCACGGTCCGCCTACGGTCCCGGCGCAGTGGGCCGGCAGAACGGACACCCACCGCCGGACCCGGCACCGCCACCCCCCGCCCGTAACGGCGTTACCCTGCCGCCTCGTTCACCTGTAACGGCGTTACCGCACCGTCTCGTTCACCTGTACAGATGGCGGTGCTCATCGCCCGGTCCCTGCTCGCCCGCGGCGGCCTCGACCTGCCCGACGTCTTCCGCCGCTTCCAGCGCTGGGCCGCCGCCGAGCCGAAGGACATCGGATTGCAGACCGAGGTCGTACTCGGCAGCGGACTGCCCTGGGACCGGGCGGCCGCCACGCACTTCGAGGTCAACGGCCGGGCGGCGGGAAACGGTTCGCTGATGCGGGCGGCGCCCTCCGCGGTGTACTTCGCCGGGCGGGGCCGTACCGCGACGATGGACGCCGCCCGCCGACTGGCGGCACTCACCCACGGCGACCCGGCGGCCAGTACTCCCGAACTAGCCGCGATGGCAAGTGAGTTGGCACGGCCAGTCATCTGAGCGCCAAGAAGTGCGCGGCACACCGGGGCACTTACTTCCCCAAGCAATGGTTGACGGCGCATACATCTGCCTGTTCCACTGACCTCATGCGACCTCAGCAACGGCTGGTCACCCGGGACCACATCGACTTCGGTCGCGTGTGGTCCGCCTCCTGTTGCCTCTGACGTCCCGGTGCCGCGTCGGGCGCCCCGCCCCGCGCGCACCCGCATGCCGCCCTGCCGGAATTCCCGCGCACTGCGCATGCCCTCGCATGCCCACCCACGCATGATCGACGAGAAGACGAGGCCGCACCCATGCCTGTCGAGTTCCTCGGCATCGCCGCCACCAACGACGGCTCCGAAGTCACCCCGCGCTCCGGTGTCTCCTTCGACAAGGAGTACACCCTCAAACTCGCCCGCGCCCACGAGGACTACGACTGGGACCGGGTCCTGTTCGCCTACGGCTCCGGCTCCCCCGACCCCTCCCCGGCCGCCGCCTACATAGCGGCCCGCACCGAGCGGCTCCAGCTCCTGGTGGCGCACCGCCCCAACGTTTCCTACCCGACGTTCGCCGCGAAGACCTTCGCCACACTGGACCGGATCAGCGACGGCCGACTCGCGGTGCACTTCATCACCGGCGGCAGCGACCACGAACAGCGCCGCGAGGGCGACACCCTCACCAAGGACGAGCGCTACGCCCGCACCCGCGAGTACATCCAGATCGTCAAGAAGATCTGGACGAGCCACGAAGCCTTCGACCACGAGGGCACGCACTACAGCTTCCAGGACTTCGTCTCCGACACCTTCCCCGTCCAACAGCCGCATCCGCAGGTGTCGTTCGGCGGCTCGTCGCCCGCGGCGTACGCGGCGGGCGGCGCCGAGGCGGACATCTACTGCCTGTGGGGCGAGCCGCTGGCGCAGACCGCCGAGCAGATCGCCTCGGTCAAGGCGGCCGCCGCGGCGGCCGGCCGCGCCGACGCACCCAGGATCCAGGTGGCCTTCCGGCCGATCATCGCCCCCACCGAGGAGCTGGCCTGGGAGAAGGCACACCGCACCCTGGCCCGCATCAGGGCCCGTAAGGCGGGCGGGGCGCTCAGCCGCCGGCACCCCCTGACGAACCCTCAGAACGCGGGCTCGCAGCGGCTGTTGGCAGTCGCCGCGCAGGGCGAACGGCACGACCGGGCGCTGTGGACCCCGACCGCCGCGGAGACCGGCGGCGCCGGCAACTCCACCGCCCTGGTCGGCACGCCGGAGACCGTCGCCCAGGCCCTCCTGGACTACTACGACCTGGGCGTGACCATCCTCTCCGCACGCGGCTACGACCTGCTCGACGACGCCATCGACTTCGGCCGGCACGTCATCCCGCTCGTCCGCGAGGAGGTCGCCAAGCGCGACGCCGAACGCGACGCCGAACGGACGGCGGAGCGCACGGCGTCCTGACCCTGCCCGTACGGCACCCGCCGGGCCGCGCCGTCGTCGCGGAACATCCCGCCACGACGGCGCGGCCCGTCAGCCCGTCAGCCGACCGACGAGTACGCCACGACCCCGCGCAGCACCCCGTCCATCGCCTTGCGCGCGGACCGCGCCACCGTGCTCTCGGCCGGGGCCGCCGCCGCGATCTGCCCGAGGACGTCCACCAGTTGCTTGCACCAGCGGACGAAGTCGCCGGCCGGCATGTCCGCCTCGCCCAGCACCTCGTCGAGACCGAAGCCGGAGGCCCAGCGGTACGCCGCCCAGGCGAAGCCCAGATCGGGCTCGCGCTGGCCCACGCCCTCGGCCTGGCTGATCTTGTGCTCCTCCTCCAGGGCGTCCAGCCGGCCCCAGATGTGCACCATCTCCGCCAACGCGTCCCGCGCCTTGCCGGCCGGCAGCTTGGGCGCCACCGCGTCGTCCGCCTGCCGCGCCTCGTAGACCAGCGCCGAGGCGCAGGCCGCCAGCTCCGCGGGGGTGAGGTCCTCCCAGACACCCTCCCGCAGGCATTCGCTGGCCAGCAGGTCCAGTTCGCCGTAGAGCCGGGCCAGCCGACGGCCCTCGTCGGTGACGGTGTCGCCTTCAAGGTAGTCCAGCTCGGTCAGCAGCGCGCAGATCCGGTCGAAGGTCCGGGCGATGGTGTTCGTCCGCCCCTCGATCCGGCGCTCCAGCTGGCCGGTGTCCCGCCGCAGCCGGTGGTAGCGCTCCGCCCAGCGGGCGTGGTCCTCCCGCTCGTCGCAACCGTGGCAGGGATGGGCGCGGATGTCCTTGCGCAGCCGGGCGATCTCACGGTCGTCGGCCGCCTCGGAACGAGGCTTACGGTGCCGCGAAGGCTCCAGGTGGCCGGCCTTGGTGCGCAGCGCGGACGCCAGATCGCGGCGCGACTGCGGACTGCGGGCGTTGAAGGTGCGCGGGATCCGCATCCGGTCCAGGGCCGTCACCGGCACCGGGAAGTCGATCGATGCGAGCCGCTTGACCTGCCGCTCGGCGGTCAACACCAGCGGCCGGGGGCCGTCCTGGGCGTCCAGGCCGCGGTGGCCGTTGGTCCGCCCGGAGGGCATGCCCGGGTCCAGCACCAGCGCCAGTCCGGCGTACTTGCCCGTCGGCACGTGGATGACATCGCCCGGCCGGAGCTTCTCCAACGCCGCCGCGGCCTCGGCCCGCCGCTGGACCGCTCCCTCCTTGGCGAGATCGGTCTCACGGTCCTTCAACTCCCGCCGCAGCCTGGAGTATTCCTCGAAGTCGCCGAGGTGACAGACCATCGCCTCGCGGTAGCCGGCCAGGCCCTCCTCGTTGCGCTGCACCTGGCGGGTGATCCCGACCACCGACTTGTCGGCCTGGAACTGCGCGAAGGACATCTCCAGCAGCTCCCGCGAACGGTGCCGCCCGAACTGCGAGACGAGATTGACGGCCATGTTGTACGACGGCTTGAAGGAGGACCGCAGCGGGTACGTCCGGGTCCCGGCGAGGCCGGCCAGCGCGGCCGGATTCATCCCGCGCTGCCACAGCACCACCGCATGGCCCTCGACGTCGATCCCGCGCCGTCCGGCCCGGCCGGTCAGCTGGGTGTACTCGCCGGGGGTGATGTCGGCGTGCTGTTCGCCGTTCCACTTGACGAGCTTCTCCAGCACCACCGACCGCGCCGGCATGTTGATGCCCAGCGCCAGCGTCTCGGTCGCGAAGACGGCCTTGACCAGGCCCTTGACGAACAGTTCCTCGACGACCTCCTTGAACGTGGGCAGCATCCCGGCGTGGTGCGCCGCGATGCCCCGCTCCAGGCCCTCCAACCACTCGAAGTAGCCGAGCACGTGCAGGTCGTCGTCCGGGATGCCGGCCGTCCGGGCCTCGACTATCCGACGGACCTTCTCCCGGCCCTCCGCGTCGTTGAGCCGCAGGCCGGAGTGCAGGCACTGCTGGACGGCCGCCTCGCAGCCGGCGCGGCTGAAGATGAAGGTGATCGCCGGCAGCAGCCCCTCGTTGTCCAGCCGCTCGATCACCTCGGGCCGGCTCGGCGTCCAGATCCGGGCGCGCTGCCGCCGCTCCCGCTCCCGGTCGGCCTCGCGCAGGTTGCGGCCGCGCCGCTTGTCCCGGCCGAACGTCGGCCGGCTGTTCTCCATCCGTGCCAGCCGCTCCAGGTCGGGGTTGACCTCCCGGCGGCCGCCGGCACCACCGCTCCGTTCCTCGAAGAGGTCGTAGATCCGGCGGCCCGCCAGGACGTGCTGCCACAGCGGCACCGGGCGGTGCTCGGAGACGATCACCTCGGTGTGGCCGCGGACCGTGTCCAGCCAGTCGCCGAACTCCTCGGCGTTGGACACCGTCGCCGACAGGGACACCAGCGTCACCGAATCCGGCAGGTGGATGATCACCTCTTCCCAGACGGCGCCGCGGAACCGGTCGGAGAGGTAGTGCACCTCGTCCATGACCACGTAGCCCAGGCCGGTCAGTGACTGCGAGCCGGCGTAGAGCATGTTCCGCAGCACCTCGGTGGTCATCACGATCACCGGGGCTTCGCCGTTGACGCTGTTGTCGCCGGTCAGCAGACCGACCTTCTCGGGGCCGTAGCGTTTGACCAGGTCCTGGAACTTCTGGTTGGACAACGCCTTGATGGGCGTGGTGTAGAAGCATTTGCGGCCCTGTTCCAGGGCCAGGTGGACGGCGAATTCGCCGACGATCGTCTTGCCGGATCCGGTGGGAGCGGCGACCAGCACACCCTTTCCGGCCTCCAGGGCCTGGCACGCCTCGACCTGGTACGGATCCAGATCGAAGTCGTAGAGCTCCCGGAACGGCGCGAGTGCGGTGGCCTGCTCGACCGCGCGGATTTTGGCGGCGGCATAGCGCTCAGCAGGGGACATGTCCTCGGTCATCGTGCTTACGAGACTACCGGCCACCTCTGACAACGACCGGATCTTTATGGCGGCCCTTTACCCGGACCGCCCGCCGCCGGCCCCGGGTACGCCCGCGGCCCCCGGCTCGGAGAGCTCGGGGGCCGCGAAATCCGGTCCACGGTAGGTCACTTCGTGTGACCTACCGCGACCACCGGTCACCTCACGTCACGTCGTCGTAACCGCGCCGGCCGGTGTCGGCACCGTCCCCGCCGGTCTGCTCCGGCAGCATCCGGCTGGGCGCGACCGGCTCGATCGCGCCGACCTCGGACGGGGTCAGGTCGAGTTCGGACGCCTCGTCGTCGTCCAGGTCCCCGTCGGGGTTGGACCGCCGCCGGCGGCGGTCGTTGAAGAGGCAGATGGCGACGGCGCCGAAGTACAGCAGCACGATCGGCGCGGCCAGCAGCGACATGGTCAGCGGGTCACCGGTCGGGGTGGCCACCGCCGAGAAGATCGTGATGCCCAGCACCATGAACCGCCACCAGCTCAGCACCCGCTTGCCGGTGAGCACACCACCGAAGTTCAGCAGCACCAGCAGCAGCGGCAGCTCGAAGGAGAAGCCGAAGACCATCACCATGCGCGTGACGATGTCGAGGAAGTCGTCGGCGGGGAAGAGGTTGGCCCAGTCGCTGGGCGTCAGTCCGACCAGCGCGCCCGCGGTGGTCGGCAGCACCGCGTAGGCGAGGTAGGCGCCGCCGAGGAAGAGCGGTACGCCGGCGCCCACGAAGCTCAGCGCGTACTTCTTCTCGTGCTTGTGCAGACCGGGCGCGAGGAACGCCCAGAGCTGGTAGAGCCACAGCGGGCTGGCGGCGACCAGACCCGTCGTCAGCGACAGCTTGAGCATGATCGTGAACGGTGCCAGCAGACCGTTGGCGGTGATCTCCGCACACGGGTGCGACTTCCCACCGGTCGGCAACACGCCCTTGGGGCAGCCGACCGCGTCGATGACCGGCCCGGTGATGAAGTGGGCGATCGCCTTGTACTGCCACATGGCGATGATGGTGACCACGAGGATCGCCAGCACCGATTTCAGCAGCCGGTTGCGCAGCTCACGCAGATGTGCCGCAAGGGGCATCCGCCCCTCGGGGTCCTTCTGCTGATTGCGGGCAGACTTGGGCAACCCACTTCCTCGTCTCGTACGTCAGCCGCACCGACGGCGTCGGCACGGCCGGGATCGGCTCGGTCAGCTCTGGTTGGCGCGGTTCGGCTCGGCCACGGGGCGCGAGCTGGCCACGTCACCGGGCGCAGCCTGAATCGTACGAGGCGCCTGCTGGGCGGCGTCGGCCGGAGCCTGCGACGCGGCGCCGCTGTCAGCCGTCCGCTCCGCCTCGCTCTCCTTCTTCATCGCCTTGGCCTCGCTCTTGAGGATGCGGGCCGACTTGCCGAGCGAACGCGCCATGTCCGGCAGCTTCTTCGCGCCGAACAGCAGAAAGACCACGGCGACGATCAGCAGAATCTCGGGGAGCCTCAGGTTGGCTAGCATGTGCGACTACCTTCTCGCCGGGGCGGCGTCTCCTGTGGTGCCTGCCGATGGGGTCGGACTGGCGTCCGGATGGTGCCTCGATCGTAACGGTCCGCGGTGAACGTCCGGCAATCCCCGTGCATACTCCGGATTGCTTGCACCACCGCACGGTCGGAACCGCAAAGCAGCCTACCTTCCGGACGTCCCGGACAGCAGGGCGCCGCCCTCACGTCCGGTCGCGTCCCAGGTCGTGCATCCGCGAGGCGAGCGGCACCGCGGCCCGCTCCAGGTCCTCGGTGGCCCGCTGGATCCGCTCGGTCGCCGTACCGACCTCCCGGGCGAGCCGCCGCACCTCCGCGAAGACGCGGACGGCGAGGACGCCGAGGACGGCGATCCCCAGGAACCCGAGGGCGATAGCGATCATGGGCCAGAGCATGCGGCGAGCCTATCCGTTCGCCCCGGTCAGCCGGTGTGCAGCCGCAGCGTGCGCACCCCGCCGCCGGTGAGCAGCTCAACGATCCGCTCCCCGGCCGGCCTGCGCACCGCGCGGCCGCAGTCGGGGCAGGTGAAGGAGTAGAAGGTGGTGCGGCGGCTGGCGCCGATCGCCAGCCGGAAGGCGTCCGAGGCCAGTTCGAAACGCCCCCGGCACTCCGGGCAGGCCGCCTTGAAGAGCACCGGAGCGGTCATGCCCGCCAGAGTGGTCGTCACCATCGTGGTCGTCATCCTTCGCTGCCTCCTCCTACGGACATCGGTGCGCCGGCCCGCCTCCTGGGCGGGCCGGTCTCACTCGCCGTACGCCGCGAGAGCCTGCCGGGCGGCCTCCCGGGCGCTCGCCGCGAGCGCCGGCGGCGACACGATCCGGCCGTCCCGGCCCAACCGCAGCGCCAACCGCCGCAGCGACGCCGGGTCGGGGGTACGCAGGGTGATCCGCAGCCCCCCGTCGGGCATTTCCTCGGCGCTGTCGTGCGGGTAGTACTCGGCGACCCACCGGCCGCCGGGCCCGACCTCGATGGCGACCTCGGGATCCTCGGCCGCTGGCTGCACCAGCCCTTCCGACAGGTCGCGCAGTTCGACCGGCGGCGGGTCGGCCGGCGCGTCCAGCAGCTTGATCTCGGCGACCCGGTCGAGCCGGAAGGTGCGCCGGGCCTCGGAGAGCCGGCACCACGCCTCCATGTAGGTGTGGCCGACGGCGAAGAGCCGGATCGGGTCCACCTCGCGCTCGGTCAGTTCGTCGCGGGCCGGGGAGTAGTAGCGCAGCCACAGCCGGCGCCGCTCGGCGATGGCGCGGTCCACGTCGGCGAAGACCCCGCCCTCGGACTCGAAGGTCACCGACAGCCGGGAGCTGGCCCCGGCCGCCTCCCCGGCCGCCGCCTCCAGCTTGGCGGTGGCCCGCAGCAGCGCCTGCCGGTCGCCCTCGCGCAGCCCCGGAAGGGTGGCCACCGCACGGGCCGCGACCAGCAGCGCGGTGGCCTCGTCGGCGGCCAGCCGGAGCGGCTCGGCGACGTCGTCGGGGTTGTGCCACCAGATCCGGTCGCCGTCGGTGTCGATGTCCATCAGGTCGCCGCCGCGGAAGCTCGTCCCGCACATCGGCAGCACGTCGAGGTCGGCGATCAGCTCGTCCTCGGTGATGCCGAAGGCGCGGGCGACGTCGCTGACGTGGGCGCCGGGGCGCTCGCGCAGATACGTCACCAGCGACAGCATCCGGCGGGTTTGGTCGATCGCGTTCGCAGCCATGGTCCCGTCCCCTCTCAGCCCTTGGCCACCGCGCGCAGCCGGTCGATGACCTCGGCCCGCAGCTCCGCCGGCTCCACTACGACCACATCGGGCCCGAACTCCACCAGCCAGGCGTCCAGTCCGTGCCCCGAGGGGATCTCCAACTCGTCCCAGTCACCGTCCACTTCACGGACGGCCAGGGCGCGGGCCCGCAGCGGATAGCCGTGCCCGGCGCGGAGCTTGATCCGAGCGGTGCCGGTGGCGGTCTCCCCCGCCCAGCGCTCGACGGTCTCGCGGACGGTGACGTGGTCGGGCACCGGCGCGGTGAACTTCCCCTGCCGGGAACGGACCTTGCCGGTGATCCGGGAGAGCCGGAAGACCCGCTCGGCACTACGGTCCCGGTCCCAGCCGGCCACGTACCAGTGGCCGCGCCAGCACTCCAGGATCCACGGTTCGAGGTGCCGCTGCTCGGGCCGTGCCGCATTGGACTTGCGGTAGTCGAAGACCACCGGGCGGCGGTCCCGGCAGGCCAGCATCAGCGGTTCGAAGGCCGCCTCGTGGGTGGGGATCCGGGGTTCCAGCGCGCTGTGCGGCTGCCGGGCGTCCTGCTCGTCCGGCTCCCCGGCCAGCGGCATCCCGGCCGCCCGCAGCTTCTGCAACGCGCCACTGGCCGCACCGGCCAGCCGGGCCTGCTGCCAGACCTTGGCGGTGAGCCCGAGGGCCGCGGACTCCTCGGCGTCCAGGGTGATCGGGGGCAGCCGGTTGCTGTCGCGACGGGCGAGGTAGCCGACCTCGCCGTCGATGCCGTCCACGGTCTCGATGACCAGGCCCAGCTCGCGCAGGTCGTCCTTGTCCCGCTCGAACATCCGGTTGAAGGAGTCGTCGCCGGCGGAGTGCCCCGCCCCGAAGCCCGCCCCCGCGCCCGGCCCGAAGGCTTCGACGTATGCCTCGATGGACGACCGCAGCTCATGCTTGGTCAGCGGGCGTCGCGTCCCCAACAGGCACAGCGCCAGATTCATCAGCCGCTCGGCCTTGGCAATCGCCATCGACGCCCTCTCTCGTTAGCTCCCAACGGGTGACCGTACCGCCCTGGGTGCGTACGGCAAAGCCGAGGGCCCATGCCATCAAGCATGGGCCCTCGGAACGCCGTACGGGTCTCAGACGGAGACCAGGTCGCAGACGAAGATCAGCGTCTCGCCGGGCGCGATCAGGCCACCGCCGGCGCCACGCTCACCGTAGGCGAGGTGCGACGGGATCGTCAGCCGGCGCCGGCCGCCCACCTTCATGCCCGCCACGCCCTTGTCCCAACCCTGGATGACCTGGCCGGCGCCCAGCTGGAACTGGAGCGGCTTGCCGCGGTTCCAGCTGGCGTCGAACTCCTCACCGGTGCTGAAGGAGACGCCGACGTAGTGCACGGAGACCGTGTCCCCGACCTTGGCGACCGGCCCGTCACCCTCCCACAGGTCCACGATCTCCAGGTCGGTGGGAGCCGGGCCCTCAGGGAAGTCGATCTCGGGCTTGTCGATGTTCACGTATGTGCTCCTACCTGGGAATCTTTGCGATTACCGGGTCAGTCTCGCAGATCCCGTGCGGCCGTCAGCTCAGACCGTGCCGACGATGTCGACCACGAAGACCAGGGTGTTCTTCGCCAGCTCGTGCTGCGGGCTGGCGCCGTAGCCCAGCTTCGGCGGGATCACGATTTCCACCCGGTCCCCGACGTGCTTACCGACCAGTGCCTGGTCCCAGCCCTGGACGACCTGCCCGGTGCCGATCTGGAAGGCCGTCGCGCCACCGTGGTCCCACGAGGAGTCGAACTTCTTCCCGTCCTCCCACTTCACGCCGGTGTACTGGGCGATCAGGCCGTCACCGGCCTTCACCTCCGGGCCCTTGCCCTTGATCAGCACCTGCTGCTTGAGGTCGGTGGGCGCCTTCTCCCCCTCGGGAATGGTGATCGTCGCGGCCTTGTCGTCCGCGGCCTTCACCTCCGGCATCCCGCTCTCCGGCGCCGCCTGGGTGCCCTCGGCCTTCGCCTTCTTGTCCACCTTCTGCGCGCCGACCACGTCGACGACCCAGACCAGGCCGTCCTCCGGCTTGATCCCCGACTGCGGGTTGAGGCCCTCGCCGATCAGTGCCTTGGCGGTGCCCTCGACCTCGAACCGGCTGCCGACCTTCTGCCCGGCCGCGGCGGTCAGCACCTTCGGCGGCAGCATCTGCTGCGTCATCTGGTCGGTGACCTCGGTGACCACCTGGCTACGTGCCGCACCCGGCTTGGCGCCCGGCTGCGGCGTCCAGCTGCTGCCCAGGTTCTGGCCCTTCATGGTCTGCGCGGTGAAGTCCAGACGGACCAGGTCGCCCTTCTTGACGACCGCGCCCTTGCCCTCCGCCACGGTCTTGGTGACGACCTTGTCGGCCGGCTTGGCGTCCTTGGGCACGGAGATCGTGGGCTTCGCACCGGGCTTGCCCGTCACCTTGGCCACCGCGGCGTCGGAGGTCTTGCCGTCATCGGACCCGCAGGCGGCGGTGAGGAGCAGAACGGGCACCGCCAGCGCGGCAGCGGCGGCGCGACGGGCGTGCGTGGCGAACGGGCGGGGGAAGCGCCCCCCGGGAGAATTCAGCATCTGTCCAACTCGGGCTCGTGGGGAAGATGGGCAATGCCCGCCACTCTACGACCTGTCGCTGTGGCCGCTTCCTGTTAACACAACAGCCCGTCGCGGCACGGCAATGCGCCGAGAGCATTCACGCTCCCGGCGCACCCCTGTGCATTCCTGACGTCACATCCCGGCGATCAGCTTCTCCACCCGGTCGTCGACGGAACGGAACGGGTCCTTGCACAGCACCGTGCGCTGCGCCTGGTCATTGAGCTTCAGATGCACCCAGTCGACCGTGAAATCACGACGCTGCTCCTGAGCCCGACGAATGAAGTCGCCACGCAACCGCGCACGCGTGGTCTGCGGCGGAACCGACTTGCCCTCGAAGATCTTCAAGTCGTTGCAGATCCGTGCCGCTTGGCCCTTCCGCTCCAGGAGGTAGTAAAGACCCCGGCGGCGGTGAATGTCGTGATACGCGAGGTCTATCTGCGCCACGCGCGGATGGGACATGCTGAGGTTGTTCTTTGCGCGGTACCGCTCGATGAGCTGATGTTTCATCACCCAGTCGATCTCGGTGGAGATACGGTCCAGGTCCTCGTCCCGGATCGCCTCCAGCGTCCGGCCCCACAGCTCCAGGACCCGCTCGACGGTGCCCGTGCGAATTCCGCGACGGTCGCAGAAATCGACGGCCTTTTCGTAGTACTCCTGCTGCACTTCGAGCGCGGACGCCTCGCGACCGCTGGCCAATCGCACCTTGCGCTGACCGGTGGTGTCGTGACTGACCTCACGGATCGCCCGGATCGGGTTCTCCAGCGTCAGATCGCGCATGACGGTGCCCGCCTCGATCATCCGCAGCACCAGGTCCGTGGCCCCGACCTTGAGCATCATCGTGGTCTCGGACATGTTCGAGTCGCCGACGATGACGTGCAGTCGGCGGTAGCGCTCGGCGTCCGCGTGCGGTTCGTCCCGGGTGTTGATGATCGGCCGGGAGCGGGTGGTCGCCGAGGAGACGCCCTCCCAGATGTGCTCGGCACGCTGGCTGACGCAGTAGACCGCGCCGCGCGGCGTCTGCAGCACCTTGCCGGCGCCGCACAACAACTGCCGGGTGACGAGGAACGGAATGAGGATGTCCGCGAGCCGGGAGAACTCGCCGTGCCGGGCCACGAGATAGTTCTCGTGACAGCCGTAGGAGTTTCCCGCCGAATCGGTGTTGTTTTTGAAGAGATAGACGTCGCCCGCGATTCCCTCCTCGTGCAGGCGGCGTTCGGCGTCGACGAGCAGACCTTCGAGAATGCGTTCGCCAGCCTTGTCGTGGGTGACCAGCTCGGTCACGTTGTCGCACTCGGGAGTTGCGTATTCCGGGTGTGAACCCACGTCCAAGTACAGGCGGGCGCCGTTCCGCAGGAAGACGTTGCTGCTGCGGCCCCATGACACGACACGGCGGAAGAGGTACCGAGCCACTTCGTCAGGTGACAGTCGGCGCTGTCCCCTGAACGTGCACGTGACGCCGTACTCGTTCTCCAGCCCGAAAATGCGGCGGTCCATGACTGAACATTACGCCTGATGGCCTGCTCTGAAACCGGGTTCGACGGCCCCGTTTCGATCATTTTCCGCCCGGACCGCTTCCTCGGCGGGCAGCACCGGATCCCCCAGGAATCGCTTCATCGACAAAAGCACCAGCAGACCGACGACCCCGGAGACACCGGCGACCGCGAACCCCGCGGCCGGTCCGCCCCCTTCCAGTGCCGGGCCGGCCACCGAGGCACCCGCAGCCGAACCGACCCCGAACGTCGTCACCAACCAGGAGAACGCCTCCGTCACCGTCCCCTTGGGCGCATGCCGGTCCACCACCACGAACGCGCAGGCCAACGCCGGCGCCAGGAACACCCCGGCGAGACCGGTGAGCGCCGCCATCCCGGCCACCCCGGGCACCAGGAACAGCGGCAGGTAGCCCAGCGCCAGCAGCACCACGAGCAGTCGCAGTCGCGACTCCGGGCTCCCCGGCCACTGCCGGGCACCGTAGACCAACCCCCCGGCCAGCGCGCCCACCCCGAGCGCGGAGAGCAGATAGCTGGAGACCATCCCGCCGCCGTGCAGGTCGGCGTACGCCACCGCCGCCACCGCGATCGACCCCAGCGCCAGCCCGACGAAGAAGAAGGTGCCGATCAGCACCAACAGCCCGGGCGAGCGCAGCGCCCCCAGCCAGTGCGCCTCCCGGGGCGCGCTGCGCCACTGGCGCGACGGCGGGGAGACCACGACGGAGAGCGCCCCGAGCACCCCGATCGCGTTGATCACCAGCAGCGCCGCCGCTGCCGACCAGGCCGCCACGCAGAGCGTCACCAGCAACGGCCCGACCGCGAACATGACTTCCTGCGCCACCGCGTCGAGCGCGTACGCGGCATGCACCCGGTCCGCCCGCTGGAGCACCCCCGGCCACAGTGCCCGCAGCCCGCCCTCCAGCGGCGGGGTGAAGAACCCGGCGATCACCATGGCGACGTAGGCGGGCCACCGCGGCTCCACCCCGACGGCGGCGAGCAGCGCCATGCCGAGCGCGGAGAGCACCGAGGCCGGCAGCATCACCCGGGGCTGCCCGTAGACGTCCACGGCGCGGCCGAGCAGCGGTTGACCGATGGCGTTGCAGACGCCGTAGATCGCCGAGAGCGCGCCGGCCAGGGCGTAGCTGCCGCCCTGGCCCCGGACGAAGAGAACCACCGCCAGCGCCGCGGTGGCGTTCGGCAGCCGGCCGACCAGGGTCCCGGTCAGCAGCCGGGCGGCATGCCGGGTCTTGAGCAAATCCGCATATCCCGCAGCCACGCCTGCCCCTCTCCGCCCGGTCCGAGCCGGGGAGTGTTACGTATAACGTGCGGCGTCATAAGTACCATGACGGCAACCCGCGGGTCCACCCCCGCAGTGCCGGACCCAAGGAGTGACGCGCCCGGTGACCAGCCACGAGGCCGCACCCGACGGCCCCCAGCCACCACCGGGCGGTGCCCCCGGCCGGGCCGCCGCCCGGGTCACCAGCCGCGATGTCGCACGCGCCGCCGGCGTCTCGCAGGCGGCGGTCTCCCTGGTCCTCGGCGACAAGTGGCGCGGTCGGGTCTCCTCCGGCAAGGCCGAGGTGGTCCGGGCCGCCGCCCGCGAGCTGGGCTACCGCCCCAACCTCGCCGCCCGCAGCCTGCGCACCGGCCGCACCCGCACCGCACTGCTGGTCGTCCCGGCGCTCACCACCGAGTTCTTCGCGCGGGTCTATACCGGCGCCGCCCGGATCGCCGCCGACCACGATTTCGGCGTGGTGCTCTACCCCTCCCCCGAGGGCACCGGCCCGGCCCCCGACCCCTTCGACTCCGCCTCCGCCGCCCTGGACGGCGTCATCGCCTCGTCGATGGCGGCCGACGCCCTCACCGCGCTGCGCAGTGCCGGGCTGCCGCTGGTGATGCTCGACAGCGACCCCGCCGACCGCACCGCCTCCGCCGCCGTCAACCTCGACATCGCCGACGGCGTACGGCAGTTGGCCACCCATCTCACCGACCTGGGCCACCGCCGGATCACCCACCTCGCGGCCGATGTGGACTCCTGGACGTTCGCCGTGCGCGCCCGGGCCCTCACCGACGCCCTGGCCGACATCCCCGGCACGGTCCTGCGCCGGCAGCCGGCCGCCCTGGGCGTCGACGCCGGCCTGCGGGCCGCGCACGCCGCGCTGACGGCCCCCGGCCCCCGCCCCACCGCGCTGCTGTGCGACGACGACATCATCGCCGCCGGCGCCTGCAAGGCGGTCCGCCGCCTCGGCCTGCGGATCCCCGAGGACATCTCGGTCACCGGCTTCGACGACCTGGCCCTCGCGGTCGCCGTGGAGCCGGAACTGACGACCGTACGCCTCCCCGCCGAGGAGTTCGGCGAGGCCGGTATGCGGGCACTGATGGCCGTTCTGGACGGCACCCCGGCCGACGCCGCCACCCTCCCCGTCGCCCTCGTCCCGCGCGGCTCCACGGCGCCGCCGCCGGACTCCCCGCACAACACCGCGCGCCCCGGCGGGTGATGACCCACCGGGGCGCGCGGTCCGGGCTGCCGGCCCGGAAGCGGAGTGTCGCGGTCCTCAGTCGTCCGAGGGGCCGGCCTCCGACTCGCCGCCGTCCGCCTCCGCGGCGGTGTCCTTGCCGGATCCCTTGCCGTTCGCGCCGGACGCGGCACCGTCCGAGGACTCCCCCGCGTCCGCCGCGGGCTTGCCCTTTTCCTTCTCCGCGGCGGCGTGCTCGTCCAGCAGTCGGGACAGCTGCCGCCCCAGGATCCGCTTGAACTTCCGCTTCTGCGGGCGGGTGCGGTCCAGCACCGCGACCTCAAGGTGCTCGGCGGTCAGCGTCCGCTCGCCGCCGTTGGTGTCCCGGGAGAGCGAGTCGACCGCCAGCCGGAGCGCCTCCGCCAGGGACATCCCGTCGCGGTGGCGCTGGTCGAGATAGCTGCTGATCTGGTCGGCGTTGCCGCCCACCGCGACCGAGCCGTGCTCGTCCACGATCGAGCCGTCGTGCGGCAGTCGGTAGATCTGGTCGTCCTCGGGGGCGTTGCCCACCTCGGCGACGATCAGTTCGACCTCGTAGGGCTTCTCGGCCGCGCTGGAGAAGATCGTGCCGAGCGTCTGCGCGTAGACGTTGGCCAGCCCGCGGGCGGTCACGTCCTCCCGGTGGTAGGTGTAACCGCGCAGGTCGGCGTAGCGGACGCCACCGATCCGCAGGTTCTCGAACTCGTTGTACTTGCCGACCGCCGCGAAGGCGATCCGGTCATAGATCTCGCTGACCTTGTGCAGAGCCCGGGAGGGATTCTCGGCGACGAAGAGCACGCCGTCGGTGTATTGCAGCACCACGACGCTGCGGCCGCGCGCAATGCCCTTGCGGGCGTACTCGGCGCGGTCGGCCATGGCCTGCTGGGGTGAGACATAGAACGGCGTCGACACCGGCTATCCGTCCCTTCCTGTCAAAAGCTCTCTCGCTGTCTGGGGGCGCACCACGAATCATCCGTCCCGTCAGAGCAGCGCGGCGCGCGGGCCGTCGGGCTGTTCGAGTCGGCGCTCGTGCACGGCACGGGCGATCTCCGAGACCTCGGCCTCGGTCAGCTTCTTGAAGCCCTCTTCGGTGATCACCGTGACGATCGGGTAGATCCGCCGCGCCATGTCCGGCCCGGCGGTCGCCGAGTCGTCGTCGGCGGCGTCGTAGAGCGCCTGGACGACGGCGGTGGCGGCCTGATGCTCCGTGAAGTCCTCCCGGAAGAGCTTCTTGAGAGCACTGCGCGCGAAGACCGAGCCGGAGCCGGTCGCCGCGAAGCCGCGCTCCTCCGAGCGCCCACCGGTGACGTCGTACGAGAAGATCCGGCCCTTCTCGCGGTCGAGGTCGTAGCCGGCGAACAGCGGCACCACGGCGAGGCCCTGCATGGCCATCCCGAGGTTGCTGCGGATCATCGTCGAGAGCCGGTTCGCCTTGCCCTCCAGGGAGAGTTGGGCTCCCTCGACCTTCTCGAAGTGCTCCAGCTCCAGCTGGAACAGCTTGACCATCTCGATCGCGAGCCCGGCCGTGCCCGCGACGCCGACCGCCGAGTACTCGTCGGCCGGGAAGACCTTCTCCATGTCGCGCTGCGCGATGACGTTGCCCATCGTCGCCCGGCGGTCACCGGCGAGCACCGCACCGCCGGGGAACGAGAGCGCCACGATGGTGGTGCCGTGCGGGGCCTCGACGACGCCCTGTGCGGACGGCAGCGGGCGGTTGCCCGGCAGCAGCTCGGGCACGTGCTGCCCGAGGAAGTCCATGAACGACGAGGATCCAGGCGTCAGGAAGGCAGCTGGCAGACGCCCGGTGCTGGGAGTGTTGGCTTCCACACGTTTCCTTCCGGATACTCGGCCGCCCGCCCCGAAGCACGTTCGGCCGATCCATGAATTGATCCAAGGCTGCGTTGCAGCTGAAGCAGAGTACGTCTCGGACCCTACCCGCCCCGGAGCCGTGATCCACATGTCGGGATCCGGTATCGAACAGACCGGGCAGAACCCGCCCGAAGCCGTGCACGCCGACCGGGCACCATGCGCGGGAATTCCTCTTCGCACCGCGCACGGCACACCGGCCGACGAGCGTCAGATATAAGCGCCCGATTTGCGCTTACTGTCCGCCTTTTTGGACAAAAGACCGCACGAAATCCTCGGCATTTTCTTCGAGGACATCGTCGATCTCATCCAAGACGGAATCCACGTCGTCGGACAATTTCTCCTGGCGCTCCTTGAGGTCCCCCGACGCCTCCGCGTCCTGGGTCTGCTCCTCGACCTCTTCGGTGGACCGGGTGGCCCGCTGCTGTCCGCCGCCGCTGTCCTTGGTCGCCATATCCCTCACCCCGCTCGGTTCGCCCCGCTCGATGTGACCTTCAAGATCCGACCCTACAAGCAGGGTCCGACATCGGCCCTGCACTTGCTGCAACGCCCGGGAGTCACCTGAATGATTCCCGCACCGGGGCCGATTCAGCCTTCGATCGGCTATCGATCATGGCGGATTTGCCATGAACCTGCCCCGCTTCAGCGCCCGGACAACGTCCTGACCAGCTCTTCTGCCGTACGGCAGCGGTCCAGGAGCTCCTTCACGTGCTTACGGGTCCCGCGTAGCGGTTCCAACGTGGGCACCCGTTGCAGAGAGTCACGACCGGGCAGGTCGAAAATGACCGAATCCCACGAGGCGGCGGCCACATCGTCCGCGTACTGCTCCAGGCAGCGGCCGCGGAAATAGGCCCTGGTGTCCTCCGGAGGCTTCAGCTCGGCCTGCTCCACCGCCGACTCGTCCAACAGCCGCTTCATCTTGCCGCGCGCCGCCAGACGGTTGTACAGGCCCTTCTCGGCACGTACGTCGGCGTACTGGAGGTCGACGAGGTGCAGTCGGGCGGCGTCCCAGTCCAGGCCGTCCCGGCGACGGTAGCCCTCCATCAGCTCCCGCTTGGCGACCCAGTCCAGCTCCCCCGACAGGCTCATCGGGTCGTTCTCCAGCCGGCCCAGTACGTCCTCCCACCGGGACAGCACGTCGCGGGTCTGCTCGTCCGCGTCCGCGCCGTAACGGTCCTCGACGTACTTGCGGGCCAGTTCGAAGTACTCCATCTGAAGCTGCACCGCGGTCAGGGTGCGCCCGCTGCGAAGCGTGATCACCTGGCGCAGCGACGGGTCGTGCGAGACCTGGTGCAGAGTGCGGACCGGCTGGTCAACGGCGAGATCGACGGCGATGAAGCCGTCCTCGATCATGGACAGCACCAGCGCGGTGGTGCCCAGCTTCAGGTACGTCGAGATCTCGGAGAGGTTGGCGTCGCCGATGATCACGTGCAGCCGGCGGTACTTCTCGGCGTCCGCGTGCGGTTCGTCCCGGGTGTTGATGATGGGCCGCTTGAGAGTCGTCTCCAGGCCCACCTCCACCTCGAAGTAGTCGGCGCGCTGGCTGATCTGGAAGCCGTGCTCGTGACCGTCCTGGCCGATGCCGACCCGGCCGGCGCCGGTGACCACCTGCCGGGAGACGAAGAACGGGGTCAGGTGGCGCACGATGTCCGAGAACGGGGTCTCCCGCTTCATCAGGTAGTTCTCGTGCGTCCCGTAGGAGGCGCCCTTGTTGTCGGTGTTGTTCTTGTAGAGGTGGATGGGCTGGGCGCCGGGGACCTGCGCCGCGCGCTCGGCGGCCTCCGCCATGATCCGCTCGCCGGCCTTGTCCCACAGGACCGCGTCCCGCGGATTGGTGACCTCGGGAGCGCTGTACTCGGGGTGTGCGTGGTCGACGTAGAGCCTGGCCCCGTTGGTGAGGATCACATTGGCCAGCCCGATGTCCTCGTCCGTGAGCTGGCTGGAGTCGGCGGCCTCGCGGGCGAGGTCGAAGCCGCGGGCGTCCCGCAGCGGGTTCTCCTCCTCGAAGTCCCAGCGAGCACGTCGTGCCCGGTGCATCGCGGCCGCGTAGGCGTTGACGACCTGGGACGAGGTGAGCATGGCATTGGCGTTCGGGTGGCCGGGGACGGAGATCCCGTACTCCGTCTCGATTCCCATTACTCGCCGTACGGTCATGCGGCCCTCCTTGCCCGGCGGCGCCCCCGGATGGGGCAGGCGCTCAAAAACCGCTGCACTTCCGGTTCCCGTGCGTTCCCCGCGCCCGCACAGCGAGACGCAGCGGTACCGAAGAGCCTAGAACGCCTTTGCGGCGCTGGGGAGATCATTACAGTCATTGCTCCAGTCCGGTTTTCCCTGGTCCGTCGCCGGACCGCCGGGGCGGTCCGCGCGCCCCCGGAAAAGCGTCCGGCTGCGGACGCCCCGTGCAGGACATCCGCAGCCGGAGAGCGGTGTTACAGGTATTGGCCGGTATTCGCCACCGTGTCGATGGAGCGACCGGTGTCCGCGCCCTGCTTTCCAGTGACCAGGGTGCGGATGTAGACGATCCGCTCGCCCTTCTTTCCGGAGATCCGGGCCCAGTCGTCCGGGTTGGTGGTGTTGGGCAGGTCCTCGTTCTCCTTGAACTCGTCCACGCACGCCTGGAGGAGGTGGGAGACCCGCAGACCCTTCTGGTTGTGCTCAAGGAAAGCCTTGATGGCCATCTTCTTCGCACGTCCGACGATGTTTTCGATCATCGCGCCGGAGTTGAAGTCCTTGAAGTAAAGGACTTCCTTGTCACCATTGGCATAGGTGACCTCCAGGAAGCGGTTTTCCTCGGATTCCGCATACATCTGCTCGACGACCGACTGGATCATTCCGCTGACCGCCGCCTTACGGGAATTCCCGTGCTCGGTGAGGTCGTCGGAGTGCAGCGGGAGCCTTTCCGTGAGGTACTTCGAGAAGATGTCCTTGGCGGCCTCCGCGTCCGGACGCTCGATCTTGATCTTCACGTCGAGGCGGCCTGGGCGCAGGATCGCCGGGTCGATCATGTCCTCGCGGTTCGAGGCACCGATGACGATGACGTTTTCCAGGCCCTCGACGCCGTCGATCTCGGAGAGCAGCTGCGGGACGATGGTGTTCTCCACGTCCGAGCTGACCCCGGATCCACGGGTGCGGAAGAGGGAGTCCATCTCGTCGAAGAAGACGATGACGGGCGTCCCCTCGCTCGCCTTCTCCCTGGCGCGCTGGAAGACCAGGCGGATGTGCCGCTCGGTTTCGCCGACGTACTTGTTGAGCAGCTCGGGGCCCTTGATGTTCAGGAAGAAGCTCTTCCCGGCGGGCTGCCCGGTCACCTCGGCGACCTTCTTGGCAAGGGAGTTGGCGACCGCCTTGGCGATGAGGGTCTTGCCACAACCGGGCGGGCCGTAGAGCAAGACACCCTTGGGCGGGCGGAGTTCGTGCTCCTTGAAGAGGTCCGGGTAGAGGTAGGGGAGCTCGACCGCGTCCCGGATCTGCTCGATCTGGCCGCTCAGACCACCGATCTTGGTGTAGTCGATGTCCGGGACCTCTTCGAGGACCAGCTCCTCGACCTCGCTCTTGGGGATGACCTCGTAGACGTAGCCGGAGCGGGTGTCGAGCAGCAGGGCGTCGCCGGGACGGATGGTGACGTCCAGCAGCGGCTCGGCGAGCCGCACCACCCGCTCCTCGTCGGTGTGCCCGACAACCAGTGCGCGCTCGCCGTCCTCAAGGACTTCCTTGAGGGTGACGATGTCGCCGGCGCTCTCGAACTCCATGGCCGCGACCACGTTGAGCGCTTCGTTGAGCATCACCTCTTGGCCGCGCCGGAGGTCTTCGGCCTCGACGCTGGGGCTGACGTTCACCCGGAGCTTGCGGCCCCCGGTGAAGATGTCGACGGTGCCGTCCTCATTGACCTGTAGGAAGACACCGAAGCCGGCCGGCGGCTGCGCGAGCCGGTCGACCTCCTCCTTGAGGGCGACAATCTGGTCGCGGGCCTCGCGGAGCGTATTGGCGAGGCGTTCATTCTGGGCGGAAACACCGGCCAGGTTGGTCTGCAGCTCGACGATCCGCTCTTCGAGAATCCTCGTGTGCCGCGGAGAGTCGGCGAGCTTACGTCGCAGGACGGCGATCTCCTGCTCAAGATAGGCAACCTGACCGGCTGGATCTTCAGACCCGCGCCCCGGCCGGATGCCGCGGTTGATGTCGTCGTCGTGGGCTGCCACGGTCCTCACCTCCTCCAAGGAGCTGGACGCTTCCAGACCCTACCTGGGCCGGTGCAGGTTGAAACCCCTAGATCGAAAAGACTGTCGGGGTGTGTCCGATCTTCACCCTTGCGCACGTCCTCACGCCAGGGGAATACCCACCCAACAACATCGGAAAGCGAGCGGTTGTATCGTCGAGTCGGTCAACACCCGTCAGGGCTGGCGCCACTTAGACAAAAACGGTTCACGTAAGTAGGAACGGCAGGCGAGATGACCGCGCAGGACGAAGCACCGGAGCTGGAAGTCTGGATCGACCAGGACCTGTGCACCGGGGACGGGATCTGCGCGCAGTACGCGCCGGAGGTCTTCGAGCTGGACATCGACGGCCTGGCCTATGTGAAGAGCGCGGACGATGATCTGCTGCAGGACAAGGGCGCCACAACGCCTGTCCCGTTGCCGCTGCTCAACGACGTGCGGGACTCGGCCAAGGAGTGCCCGGGCGACTGCATCCACGTGCGCCGGGTCTCCGACCACGTCGAGGTCTACGGGCCGGACGCGGAGTGACTGGCTGCGCGTACGCGCAGTGGACGCCGCGCGTACGCGGCGTAGGCACGACGTAGCAGAACACCGCAGACACACGCGTCGTGTGACGGATCAGGCACCTGCGGTGGTCGATGAGGCGGGGAGTTCGCTCTGGACGAACTTCCCGCCTTGCCATTGCCACTTGACGGTCTTGTGCACGTCCGGCATGTAGCTGGGCACGTCCGGTGAGGAGTAGCCCTGGACGGTCGCGGAGACGGCCCGGCCCTGGAGGGTGATGTCCTGGACGGAGAGCCGCTGGGCGGGCGCCAGGAGGGTCGCCACGATGCGCGGTGGGGCCTTGGGGTCGGAGGGCTGGGCGAGGACGTAGACGCCGCTGGGCGGGGTGCCGGCTTCGGTGTGGCAGCGGACCACGGCGACGGTCTGGGTGCTGCCGGCGCCGTCGAGGTCCCCGGAGAGCTTCTGGACCACGTCGAGGCGGTTGGGTCCGCAGTTGACGGGGAACGTCACGCGGCCCGGATCGGGTGCCGCGGTCACCGGGGCGTCCTTGGTGGTGGTGCCGGCGGCCGTGGCGGTGGCCCCGGAAGGCTGGAAGAGGGACGAGACCGCGATCACCGCCGAGAGGACGGTGGCGGTGGCGAGCCAGTGCATGGGGTGGGGCTGGGTGTGCAACAGGTCCTGGCCTGCCAAGGGCTGCACGCGGGGTAACTCCTGTGAGGTGCTGTGGCGGTGGGAGTGCCCAGCATCGTTCCACAGCAGGGGGCGGCAAGGAACCGGCGGGGGCGGAGTTTTCTGTGCCGGTCCGGAGGGAGAACGAAACGGCGCCGCCGGCGGTTCCCGCTCGGGGGGAACTCGTCGGCGGCGCCGGTCGGTTCGGTGACCTGCCGGGCGGCGTCAGTCGCGCTCGGGCGAACCGTCGGTGAGGTCCGCGGTGAGGTCGGCCGCGGCGGCCCCGTCGGGCTTGTCGGCGGCGTTCTTCTCCCGACCCGCGGCGGTGGCCTTCTCCCGCCCGGGACCGGCGTAGTCCTCGCCGTAGGCGCCCTTCGCGGGCCGGCGGCGGCGCAGCGGGGGCTCGACGCCGTCGGCCAGCCGGCGGGCGGTCAGCAGGAAGCCGGTGTGGCCGATCATGCGGTGGTCGGGACGGACCGCGAGGCCCTCCACGTGCCAGGTGCGGACCATGGTCTCCCAGGCCGACGGCTCGTTGAAGGTGCCGTGTTCGCGGATCGCCTCCACGGTGCGGGCCAGCTGCGTGGTCGTGGCCACGTAGGCGCAGAGGATGCCGCCGGGCACCAGGGCCTTGGAGACGGCCTCCAGGCACTCCCAGGGGGCGAGCATGTCCAGGATGACGCGGTCGACGTCGGTGTCGGAGAGATTGTCCTGGAGGTCGCCCACGGTGAGCGTCCAGGCGGGGTGCGGACCGCCGAAGTAGCGCTCCACGTTCTGGGTGGCGATCTCGGCGAAGTCGGCGCGGCGCTCGTAGGAGTGCAGCATGCCGTCGTCACCGATGGCGCGCAGCAGGAAGCTGCTCAGCGAGCCGGATCCCACCCCCGCCTCGACGACGCGGGCGCCGGGGAAGATGTCGGCCATCGCCAGGATCTGCCCCGCGTCCTTGGGGTAGACCACGGCGGCACCGCGGGGCATGGACAGGACGTAGTCGGGGAGCAGGGGACGCAGCGCGAGGTAAGCGACGTTTCCGGTGGTACGGACAACACTGCCCTCGGGCGCGCCGATCAGCTCGTCGTGGGGGAAGGCTCCCTTGTGGGTGTGGAAGCTCTTGCCCTCTTCGAGCGTGAAGGTGTAGTGGCGTCCCTTGGGGTCGGTGAGCTGGACCTGGTCCCCGACCTTGAAGGGCCCACGACGGCGGGCGGCACCGGTCGGTTCGGACATGTGACCAGCCTACCGGCCGTTCGGCGTCCGCCGTACCACGGGCATCGGGCCGGCCCCTGCGACCGGCCCCGCCATCAGGCCCGTCGAACGGAACGGGGCCCCCGGCTGGGGGCTACCCAGGGGTGGCGGCGGGGAACCGCCTCCGGGCGGACGGTCAGGAGGGGCGGGCCATGGCGGCGACGAAGGCGCGTTCCACATCCGCGGTGGAAAGGACTCCGTAGATCGCGCCGGATCGTTCGACGACGAGGTACTCGGTGGCGGGGGTGGCGCGGAGGTGGTCCAGGAGGTCCTCGCCGGCGAGTTCGGCGGCGACCCGCATGCCGTCCTTGAGGTCCTGGGCGAGGGTGCCGACGGCGACCCACGGACGGCGGTGTTCGGGGATGCCGACGAGGGCGGCCTCGCGGACCAGGGCGGTGGGGAGTCCCTGGCGGTCGACGACGACCAGGGCGCGGGCGCCGGCGTCGTTGGCGCGGCGCAGCGCCTCGGACAGCGGGGTGTCGGTCTCGACGGGGATGGCGCGCCGGGTGAGCGTACGGGCGGTGAGGTCGGGGAGGCGTTCGCGCAGCCGGGCCATGCGGAGGCTGTTGCCGGCGCCGGTCCAGATGATGGCGGCGAGGATCGCGGCGAGCAGGGCGTCGGTGAGCGAGTCGGCGCCGCCGATCTCCTCGGGGGCCTGGCCGAGGGCGCCGGTGTGGGTGAGCAGTGGCAGGCCGATGAGGACGGTGACGGCCAGCGCGCGGCCGACCCAGGCGGCGGCGACGGTGCCGCTCATCGGCTTGCCGGTGATCTTCCAGACGACGGCGCGCAGCATCCGGCCGCCGTCCAGGGGGAGGCCGGGGAGCAGGTTGAAGATCGCGACGATGAGGTTGGAGACCATCAGGCCGGCGAGCAGGACGCCGGGGACCGTGCCCGGTTCGACCATCTGCATGCCCACGTAGAAGACGCCGGCGAGGACCAGGGAGAGGAGCGGGCCGACGAAGGCGAGGACGAACTCCCGCCCGGGGGTCTCGGTCTCCTTCTCTATCTCGGAGACGCCGCCGAAGAACTGGAGCTGGATCCGGCGGACGGGGAGTTTGAAGCGGAGCGCCGCGACGGTGTGCGCGAGTTCGTGGACGAGCACGGAGGCGTAGAAGGCGACCGCGAAGAAGAGGGAGACCAGGTAGCGGGCGGCGCCCAGCTCGGGGAGGACCCGCTCCAGTTGGCCGCCGAAGACCCAGGTGATCAGGGCCGCGACCAGGAACCAACTGGGCGCGACGTAGACGGGCACGCCGAAGGGGCGGCCCATGAGGATGCCGCCGCCGGGGGCTTTCTGGCCGGTGTTCGCCCGGTCGGTGCCCTGTGGTGCGTCCGGTGGGCCCGGTGGCGCCGCCGGGGGCCCGTCAGGTGTCTGCACGGGCGGCTGGGGCGGCCGGTCCTGCCCGGACTCCTGGGGGTCCTGCGGCTTCCCGCTCTCGTCCACGGCGTCCCCTCGTCGAATACGGCTTTGGCACCTGCACTGTCTGACAACTCGATCATGCAGGGCAAAGGTGCCCGACGTCGATGGTATGCGGAGCTTCCGGCCGTGATCCGCTGCGGGGCGAGGCGAACGGCGGGCTCACGGTCAGTGACCCTTCCGCGATTGTCAGTGGCGGGCCGTAGGGTTCTGTGGCATGGGATGGAGCACGGAGAAGACCGAGGTGGACGCGCCGGGTGGCGGGCCGGAGCCGGCGGCGGTGCCCGCGCAGGGGTCGGTGCCGGCCGGGGCCGCGGCGCCGACGCAGGGTGGGGCGCAGCCGCCGGTGGCGTTGTCGCCGTCGCGGGCGAGCGACTTCATGCAGTGCCCGCTGCTCTACCGCTTCCGCGTGATCGACAAGCTGCCGGAGAAGCCGAGCCCGGCGGCGACCCGCGGCACGGTGGTGCATGCGGTGCTGGAGCGGCTCTTCGACGCGCCCGCGGTGGAGCGCACGGCGGACGGGGCCCGCGCGCTGGTGCCGGTGGAGTGGGAGAAGCTGCTTGCCAAGCGCCCGGAGTTGGTCGGGCTGTTTCCTGATGACGTGGACGGGGCGCTGCTGGGCCAGTGGCTGGCGGAGGCCGAGGGGCTGGTGGACCGCTGGTTCACGCTGGAGGATCCGACGCGGCTGGAGCCGGCCGACCGCGAGCTGTACGTGGAGACGGTGCTGGATTCCGGGCTGCGGCTGCGGGGGTTCATCGACCGGGTCGATGTGGCGCCGACGGGCGAGGTGCGGCTGGTCGACTACAAGACCGGTAAGGCGCCGCGGCCGCAGTTCGCCGAGGGCGCGCTGTTCCAGATGAAGTTCTACGCGCTGGTGATGTGGCGGCTGCGGCGTGTGGTGCCGCGCCGGCTCCAGCTGGTGTACCTGGGCAGCGGGGAGGTGGTGACGTACGACCCGGGCGAGGCCGATCTGCGGGCCGTGGAGCGGAAGTTGCTGGCGCTGTGGGAGGCGATCCGGCTGGCGACGGAGACCGGTGACTGGCGGCCGCGGCCGACGAAGCTGTGCGGCTGGTGCGACCACCAGGCGCACTGTCCGGAATTCGGCGGCACTCCCCCGGTGTATCCGCTGCCGGTGCGGGCGACGGCTGATCCGGCTGGGGGTCCGGGGGTCGCCCCCCGGGAGACACAGTCGCTGCCGGTGCGGGCGACGGCTGATCCGGCCGGAGGTCCGGGGGTTGCTCCCCGAGAGGCGCAGTCGCTGCCGGTGCGCCCGGCGGAGGGCGGGAGTGGGCCGCAGGGCAGAATGGAGCAGATCGAGTAGATCGATCCCCGTCGAAGGAGAGCTTGTGGCCATCCGCGTCCTGCTGGTCGACGACCAGCCCCTGCTGCGTACGGGTTTCCGGATGATTCTGGAAGCCGAGCAGGATCTGGCGGTCGTAGGTGAGGCGGGCGACGGGCTTCAGGCGCTGGAGCAGGTACGGGCGTTGCAGCCCGATGTGGTGCTGATGGACATCCGGATGCCGCGGATGGACGGCGTCGAGGCGACCCGGCAGATCACCGGCCCGGCGAAGGACGGCCCGGCGAAGGTGCTGGTACTGACCACGTTCGACCTGGACGAGTACGTCGTCGAGGCGCTGCGGGCCGGGGCCAGCGGCTTCCTGCTCAAGGACGCCCCGGCCAACGAACTGGTGCAGGCGATCCGGGTGGTGGCGGCGGGCGAGGCGATGCTCGCGCCGAGCATCACCCGGCGGTTGTTGGACAAGTACGCCGAGCATCTGCCGTCGGGTGAGGAGCCGGTGCCGGACACCCTCCACACGCTCACCGAGCGGGAGGTGGAGGTGCTGAAGCTGGTGGCCCGCGGGTTGTCGAACGCGGAGATCGCCGCGGACCTGTTCGTCAGCGAGACGACGGTCAAGACGCACGTGGGGCACGTGCTGACGAAGCTGGGGCTGCGGGACCGGGTGCAGGCGGCGGTGTACGCGTACGAGAGCGGGCTGGTGCGGCCCGGCGCGCAGTAGTCGCAGCGCGGACGGCGGCGGGGCCGGTCCGGGGTGTCCCCGGGCGGCCCCCCCCCCCGGGGGGGGGGGG
>NZ_JBHVQS010000075.1:0-35204 GCF_042886435.1 Streptomyces sp. NPDC058000 | reverse complement strand
AGCCAGGGGTGGGTGGGGAGCCCGAGGCGGCCGGTGAGCACGGTCTCGTCGGCGTCGGCGAGGGTGACGGTGGCGCCGAGCAGCGGGTGGGCGGCGGCGGTCAGGCCGAGTTCGGCCGGGTCGCCGGAGCGGGCCCGGAGGGTCGGCCAGTAGCGCTCGCGCTGGAAGGCGTACGTCGGCAGCTCGACGGGGTCGGCCTGCGGGGTGCGGGTGCCGGCGAACACCGCGTCCCAGTCGACCTCCGCGCCATGGGCCCAGAGGGTGCCCAGGGCGCCGAGCACGGTGGTCTCCTCCGGCCGGTCCTTGCGCAGGGCGGGGACGGCGACGGTGCCCGGGTCGGGCAGGTTGTCGCGGACCAGGGCGGACAGCGCGGCGTCCGGGCCGAGTTCGAGGAAGGTCCGCACGCCGCGGTCGGCGAGGGCGCGCACGCCGTCGCCGAAGCGGACGGCCTGCCGGACGTGGCGCACCCAGTATTCCGGGGTGGCCAACTCCTCGGCGGCGGCCGGGAGTCCGGTGAGGTTGGCGACGACGGGGATCTTCGGCTCGGCGAAGGTGAGGGGGGCGATGGCGTCGTGGAAGGCGTCGAGCATCGGGTCCATGAGCGGCGAGTGGAAGGCGTGGCTGACCGGGAGCCGGGTGGTGCGGCGTTCCAGGCCGTCGAAGTGCCGGCGGACGGCGAGGACGGCGTCCTCGGCGCCGGAGACGACGACGGCCCTGGGGGCGTTGATCGCGGCGATCGCGGCGCCGTCGGCCAGCAGCGGGCGCACCTCGTCCTCGGTGGCCTCCAGTGCCACCATCGCGCCGCCCGGCGGCAGTTCGTGCATGGCGGCGGCGCGGGCCGTCACCAGGGTGCAGGCGTCCGCGAGGGACAGTACGCCGGCGACGTGCGCGGCGGTGATCTCGCCGAGGGAGTGTCCGGTGACGTAGTCGGGCCGGATGTCCCAGGAGGTCAGCAGGCGGTACAGCGCGACCTCGACGGCGAACAGCGCGGGCTGGGTGTGGCGGGTGTCGTCGAGGAGGGCCCGGTCCGTACCCCAGACGACGTCGCGCAGTCGGGTGCCGAGCCGGGCGTCGAGCAGGTCGGTGGCCTCGTCGAAGGCGGCGGCGAAGACCGGGTAGCGGGCGTGGAGTGCGCGGCCCATGCCCAGGTGCTGTGCGCCCTGGCCGGAGAAGAGAACGGCCAGGTGGCCTCGGCCGGTGGTGGGGACGCTGCCGCGAGCCGCCTCGGTGAGGGTGTCGCCCTCGTGGACCAGCAGCGCACGGTGGGCGAACGCGGTGCGGGTGGTGGCGAGCGCAAAGCCGAGGTCGGCGGGGGTGCGCCCGGGCCCGGTGGTCAACGCGCGGACCCGCGTGAGCTGGTCGTCGAGGGCTGCGGCGGTGCGGGCGGCGACCGGCCACGGCACGACGCCCGGCCGCACGGGGTCAGCTGCCCCCGGCGCGGGCGCGGGCTGCGCGGCGACGCAGGCGACCGGTGCCGCACCGAGTTCCGACTCTGGCGTCAACTCGCTTTCTTGAGGCGCCTCTTCGAGGATGACGTGGGCGTTGGTACCGCTGATGCCGAAGGAGGAGACGGCGGCCCGGCGCACCCGGTCGCCCTCGGGCCAGGCGACGGGCTCGGTGAGCAGCCGTACGGCGCCGGCGTCCCAGTCGATGTGCGGGGACGGGGCGTCGATGTGCAGGGTCTGCGGGAGCAGTCCGTGGCGGAGGGCCAGCACCATCTTGATGACCCCGGTGACGCCGGCGGCGGCCTGGGTGTGGCCGAGGTTGGACTTCACGGAGCCGAGCCACAGTGGGCGGTCGGCGGGCCGGTCCTGGCCGTAGGTGGCGAGCAGTGCGCCGGCCTCGATGGGGTCGCCGAGGCGGGTGCCGGTGCCGTGTGCCTCCACCGCGTCCACGTCGCCCGGGGCGAGGCCGGCGCCGGCCAGTGCCTGGCGGATGACCCGCTGCTGGGCCGGGCCGTTGGGGGCGCTGAGGCCGTTGGAGGCGCCGTCCTGGTTGACGGCGGAGCCGCGCAGCACGGCGAGTACCGGGTGGCCGTTGCGCCGGGCGTCGGAGAGCCGTTCGACGAGGAGCAGGCCGGCGCCCTCGGACCAGGCGGTGCCGTCGGCGGCCTCGGCGAACGCCTTGCAGCGACCGTCGGAGGCCAGTCCGCCCTGGATGCTGAAGCCGGCGAAGCTCGACGAGGTTGCCATCACGGTGACGCCACCGGCCAGGGCGAGACCGCATTCACCGGCGCGGACGGCCTGTGCGGCCAGGTGCAGGGTCACCAGGGACGAGGAGCAGGCGGTGTCGAGGGTGACGGCGGGGCCTTCGAGGCCGAGGGCGAAGGCGAGGCGGCCGGAGAGCACGCTGGCGGCCAGGCCGTTGCCCGCGTAGCCGCCCAGGTCGTCCTGTGCGGCGAGGACCAGGTGCGCGTAGTCCTGGCCGTTGGTGCCGACGAACACGCCGGTGCGGGTGGAGCGCAGCCCGGCCGGGTCGATGCCGGCGCGTTCGACGGCCTCCCAGGCGGTCTCCAGGAGGAGCCGCTGCTGCGGGTCCATGGCGAGCGCTTCCCGCGGGGAGATGTCGAAGAAGCCTGGGTCGAAGTCGGCCGCGTCGGCGAGGAATCCGCCCTCCTGGGTGGCGCTGCGGTGGGGGCCGTCGCCGGCCAGGGCCGCCAGGTCCCAGCCGCGGTCGGTGGGGAACGGCTCGATACCGTCCCGGCCGGCGGACAGCAGCTCCCACAGGCCCTCCGGGGAGCGCACGCCGCCGGGCAGGCGGCAGGCCATGCCGACGATGGCCACGGGTTCGTGGCGGCCCGCTTCCAGGTCCTGGAGGCGCTGGCGGGTCTGGTGGAGGTCCACCGTGACCCACTTCAGGTAGTCGACGAGCTTCTTTTCGTCCGGCATCGTCCGTGAAACCTTCCTCAGATGTGGTGGGCGCGAGCGACGGGAGTCGGGCGGGTCAGGAGTCCGTCTGCCGGCCGAGCTCGTGGTCGATGAAGGCGAGGACCTCGTCGGCGCTCGCCGCTTCGATGCGGGCGTCGACGGCCGGCCGGCCGTCGTCCTGCCGGGTGCCGTCCCATTGGGCCAGCAACTTCCGGAGCCGCCCGGCGACGTCCTGGCGCGTGGCGTCGTCCACACCGTCCGGTGACAACTGCGCCGCGATACGGTCGAGTTCGGCCAGCGGAGAGCGGTCGGAGCCGGTCCGGTCGCCGCCGAACAGTGCCGGGTCGAGGTACCGGGCGACCGCGGCCGGGGTGGGGTGGTCGAAGACGAGCGTGGCCGGCAGCCGGGTGCCGGTGGCGGCGGCCAGCCGGGTTCGCAGTTCGACCGCCATCAGGGAGTCGAAGCCCAGCCGGTTGAAGTCCCGTTCGGCGGGGACGGCGTCCGTCCCGGTGTGGCCGAGCACGGCAGCGGTCTCGCTGCGGACCACATCGACCAGGGCCTGGTACCGCGCTCCGGCGTCCAGCGCCGCCAGGCGCCGCGCCAGTCCCCCGGTGGATCCGGCCGCGGCGGTGGTACGGCGGCGGCCGCGCACCAGGGCGCGCAGCACCGCGGGGACCTGGCCGTCGGCGGGCGCGGCGGCGGCCCAGGCGAGGCGTACCGCCACGGCGAACCCGTCGCCCCGGGCCGCGGCCGCGTCGAACAGGGCCAGGCCCTGTTCCGGTGTGAGCGGCGGCTTCCCCGAGCGCTCCAGGCGGGCCAGGTCGACGCCGCCGAGGGTGCTCGTCATGCCGGCGTCCTGGCTCCACGGTCCCCAGGCCAGCGACAGACCGGGCAGGCCCTGGGCGGCGCGGTGCGCGGCGAGCGCGTCGAGGAAGGTGTTGGCGGCGGCGTAGTTGCCCTGGCCGGGGCCGCCGGTGACGCCGGCGACCGAGGAGTACAGCACGAACCCGGCCAGGTCGAGGCCGCGGGTGGCATCGTGCAGGTGCCAGGCGGCGTCGGCCTTGGCCCGCAGGACGCCGTCCAACCGCGGAGGCGTCAGCGTGCCCACGGTGGCGTCGTCCAGTATCCCGGCGGTGTGTACGACGGCCGTCAGCGGGTGTTCCGGCGGGAGTTGGGCGAGGAGCCCGTCCAGGGCGGTGCGGTCGGCGACGTCGCAGGCGGCGACGGTGACCTCGGCGCCGAGCGTGGCCAGTTCGTCGCGCAGGGCGGTCGCGCCGGGGGCGTCCGGGCCGCGGCGGCCGGCGAGCAGCAGGTGTTTGACGCCGTGTCCGGTGACGAGATGGCGGGCCAGGACGGCGGCCAGACCACCGGTGCCGCCGGTGATCAGAACGGTGCCGTCGCGGTCCCAGGCCCGCACCGGGTGCGGTGCGGTGCTGTCGGGCCCGCCGGTGGCGCCGGTCAGTCGGGCGACGGTCAGTGTGCCGCCGCGCACCGCGGCCTGGGTCTCGCCCGCGTCGAGCAGGGCCGCCAGGCCGTCCGGTGCGGCGGCGCGGGCGGCTCCCGCGGGGTCGGCGGGGTCGAGGTCGAGCAGCAGGAAGCTGCCGGGGTGCTCCGACTGCGCCGAGCGGACCAGCCCCCAGACCGGGGCCGCGGCCAGATCGGGCACGTCCTCGGTTCCGGCGGCCACCGCACCTCGGGTGACGATGACCAGGCGCGCGTCCGTGGTGCGGGCGTCGGCGGTCCAGCTCTGCAGCAGTTCCAGCACCGCCGTGGTGGTGGCGCGGATCGCGGCGGGCAGGTCGCCGTCCCGGGGCGGCGCACCGATCACCGGCGCGAGCACGAGCGGGGGCAGCGGCGCACCGCTGTCCAGCAACTCGGCCAGCGACACCACGCGCCCGGGGCCGCCCTCCGCGGACCCCAACACCGCCGCGAACTCCGGCCGTTCGCCGCCGAGCACGGCGTACGGGTGCCTGGCGCCGGTACGTGTGACCTCGGGTGCGGGCACCCAGTCCAGGTCGAGCAGGACCGCCCCGGAGCCGGCCGTCCCCGCCTCCGGCCGCTCGACGACGGGCGTGCCCAGGGTGATCCCGGTGACGGAGACGACCGGGGCGCCCTGCGGGTCGGCGGCCTCCAGGGCCCAGGTGTCCGCGCCGTCCGGGGTCAGGCGGACCCGTAGGGAGGTGGCGGACGCGGCGTGCAGCGCGAGGCCCTGCCAGCCGAGGGCGTCGAGGGTCGCGTCGCCGTCGAGCAGGCCGGCGGCGCGGGCCGCGGTGTCCAGGAGTGCCGGGTGGAGCGCGAACGCCCGCTCGGCCGGCCCGAGTTCGGGGATGTCGATCTCGGCGAAGACCTGGTCGCCCCGCCGCCAGGCCGACGCGATTCCGGCGGGTCCGGTGGTGGTGAGCGGTGCGTCGCAGGGCACGGCGCGCTCCGGCGGCCAGACCGGGTCCGCCGCCGGGGGCTGCGGGATGTCGTGGGTGAGGACCGCGGTGGCGTGCCGGGTCCAGGGGCCGTCGGTGCCGTCGTCGGGCCGGGTGTGCACGGACAGCGCGCGCCGGCCGGCGGCGTCGGGCGTGGCCACCTTGACCTGGAGGCGTTGGGCCTGCGTGCCGGTGAGGACGAGCGGTGCGGTGACGGTCAGTTCCGCCACGGTCGGGCAGTCGGCCTCGTCGGCGGCGCGGACGGCGAGTTCGGCGAGGACCGCGGCCGGCAGGACGGTCCGACCGTCCTGTTCGTAGGCCGCCAGCCACGGCTGGGTGGTGGCCGACAGGCGGCCGGTGAGCAGGATCTCCGCGGATCCGGCGACGGTGGTCGCGGCGCCGAGCAGCGGGTGCCGGCCGGCTTCCAGACCGAGGCCGCCGGCGTCGCCGGGCGTCCCGGTGGCGAGGGAGGGCCAGAACCGTTCGCGCTGGAAGGCGTAGGTGGGCAGGTCGACCCGTCGTCCACCGGTGCCGGCCAGGACCCCGGTCCAGTCGACGTCGACGCCGGCCACGTGCAGCCGGGCGGCTGCGGTGAGGGCCGCGGGCTCCTCGGGGCGGTCCTTGCGCAGGGCGGGCACCACGACGGCGTCCCCGTCGGGCAGGCAGGCGGCGGTCAGGGCGGACAGGACGCCGTCGGGGCCGATCTCCAGGAAGGCTGTGGCGCCGCGGTCGGCCAGCGCGCGGACGCCGTCGGCGAACCGGACGGTCGCCCGGACATGCCGCACCCAGTAGTCCGCGGTGCACAACTCCCCCGCCGCGGCCACCTCGCCGGTCACGTTCGACACCACGGGGATGCGCGGCTCCTGGTAGTCGAGGCTTTCGGCGACCGCGCGGAACGCGTCCAGCATCGGGTCCATCAACGGTGAGTGGAAGGCATGACTGACCGCAAGGCGACGGGTCCGCCGCCCCCGCTCCACCAACCGATCGACGACCTGCGCAACACCCTCCTCCGCACCGGAAACCACCACCGACACCGGCCCGTTCACCGCGGCAACCGCCACCCCCTCCACCAACAGCGGCGCAACGTCCCGCTCGGCGGCCTCCACCGCCACCATCACGCCGCTCACCGGCAACGCGTCCATCAACCGAGCCCGCGCCACCACCAAACGGCACGCATCCACCAACGACAACACCCCGGCCACATGAGCGGCCGCCACCTCTCCCACCGAATGCCCGGCCACCCACTCCGGCCGCACCCCCCACGAGGACACCAACCGGAACAACGCCACCTCCACCGCGAACAACGCCGGCTGGGTGTAGCGAGTACGGTCCAACACCTCCGGCTCCGCGCCCCACATCACCTCCCGCAACGACCCACCCTCCGCGGCCCCAACACCCGACTCCGCGTCCAACAACTCGACCACCGCGTCGAAGGCATCGGCGAACACCGGGAAAGCGGCGTGCAGTTCACGCCCCATGCCCAACCGCTGAGCACCCTGCCCCGAGAACAGGAACGCGGTGCTGCGTTCGCGGGCCTCGGCGCGGGCGGCCTCGGTGATGCCGTCGGCGGCGGCCAGCAGGACGGCCCGGTGTTCAAAGGTGGACCGGCTGGTGACGAGCGAGTGGGCCAGGTCGGCGGGCCGCGGGCCGGCCTGGTCGGCGGCGCAGGCCCGCACCCGCGCGAGCTGGGCGTCGAGTGCGGCGGCCGACCGTGCCGAGACGGCCCACGGGGTGACGGCGGGCGTCCGCGTCGCTGCCTCCGGTGCGGTGTCCGGTTCGCGCGGCGGGGCCTGTTCCAGGATGACGTGGGCGTTGGTGCCGCTGATTCCGAACGAGGAGACCCCGGCCCGGCGGACCCGACCGGTCTCCGGCCACCCGGTGGACTCGGTGAGCAGGTGCACGGCGCCGGTGGACCAGTCGACCCGGGTGGAGGGGTCCGTGACGTGCAGGGTCCGCGGCAGTGTGCCGTGTTGGAGGGCCAGCACCATCTTGACCAGGCCGGCGACGCCGGCGGCGGCCTGGGTGTGGCCGATGTTGGACTTCACCGAGCCGAGCAGCAGCGGCCGGTCCTGCGGACGGTCCTGGCCGTAGGTGGCGAGGAGTGCCTGGGCCTCGATGGGGTCGCCGAGGACGGTGCCGGTGCCGTGCGCCTCGACGGCGTCCACGTCGGCCGGGGACAGGCCGCCGCTGGCCAGGGCCTGGCGGATGACGCGCTGCTGGGCCGGGCCGTTGGGCGCCGTCAGGCCGTTGGAAGCACCGTCCTGGTTGACGGCCGAGCCCCGCACCACGGCCAGGATGTCATGACCGTTGCGGAGCGCGTCCGAGCGGCGTTCGACGACGAGGACGCCCACGCCCTCGGACCAGCCGGTGCCGTCGGCCGTGTCGGAGAACGCCTTGCAGTGGCCGTCCGGCGCCAGGCCGCCCTGTCGGGTGAAGCCGGCGAAGCTGGTCGAGGTCGTCATGACGGTGACGCCGCCGGCCAGGGCCATGGTGCACTCGCCCGAGCGCAGTGCCTGGGCGGCCCAGTGCAGGGCGACGAGCGAGGAGGAGCAGGCGGTGTCGACGGTGACCGCGGGGCCCTCGAAGCCGAAGGCGTAGGCGAGCCGGCCGGAGATGACGCTGGCCGCCAGTCCGGTGCCGGCGTGTCCTTCGACGTCTTCCTGGGCGCGCAGCACGAGGCCGGCGTAGTCCTGGCCGTTGGTGCCGACGAAGACGCCGGTGCGGGTGCCGCGCAGCCGGGTCGGGTCGGTGCCGGTGCGCTCGACGGCTTCCCAGGCGGTCTCCAGCAGGAGCCGCTGCTGCGGGTCCATGGCGAGGGCTTCGCGCGGGGAGATGTCGAAGAAACCGGCGTCGAAGTCGGCCGCGTCGTAGAGGAATCCGCCGACCCGGGTGGCGCTGTGGCCCTGGCCGTCGCCGGCGAGCACGTCGAGGTCCCAGCCGCGGTCGGTGGGGAACGCGTCGATGCCGTCGCGGCCTTCGGTGAGCAGCTGCCAGAACTCCTCGGGGGTGGTGACGCCGCCGGGGAAGCGGCAGGCCATGCCGACGACGACGATCGGGTCGTCGTCCGCCGCGGGCGCCGGTGCCGACGGTGTCGCGGAGGCCAACTCGACCTGAGTGCCGGTGAGTTCGGTGCGGAGGTGCTCGGCGAGCGCACGTGGTGTGGGGTGGTCGAAGACGAGGCTGGGCGGGAGGGCCAGTCCGGTGGCGGCGGCCAGGGTGTTGCTCAGTTCCACCGCGGTCAGCGAGTCGAAGCCGAGGTCCCGGAAGGGCCTGTCGGCCCGGATGGCGTCGGCTCCGGTGGCTCCGGTGTGGCCGAGCACCGCGGCGGCCGTGGTCCGGACGATGCGGAGGAGGACGGCCGGGCGGTCGGCGGGTGCGGTGCCGGCCAGTCGGTCGCGCAGGCCGGCCGCGGCGCCGGCGTGTTGGCGGTGCGCCTCCTGGACGGCGCGGGCCGCGGTGCGGGCGGCGGGCAGCCTGCCGAGCAGCGGGCTGGGCCGCAGCGTCAGCAGCGATTCCAGGAGTCGTGGCTGCTGGAGGTCGGCGAGGACGAGGGTGGGCTGCGGTTCGGTCACCGCGCGGGCCAGGGCCGGTACGGCGAGGTCCGGGGCGAGCAGGCCGACGGATCCGGCACCGGGGCGGGTGTGGCGGGCGGCCATGCCGTCGCCGGCCCAGGCGCCCCAGGCGAGCGAGGTGGCCGCACGCCCCTGGGCGCGGCGGCGTTCGGCGAGCGCGTCGAGGACCGCGTTGGCGGCGGCGTAGCTGGCCTGGCCGGGGTTGCCGACGGCGCCGGCGACGGACGAGAACAGGGCGAAGACCGCCAGGTCACTGTCCCGGGTCAGCTCGTCGAGGAGGACGGCGGAGGCGACCTTGGCGCGGAAGACCGGGGCGAACCGGTCCGGGGTGAGGCCGGTCAGCACGCCGTCGTCGAGCACGCCGGCGGTGTGCACCACGGCGGTCAGCGGGCAGTCCTCCGGTACGTCGGCGAGGACCTGCGTCATCTGCTGCCGGTCGGCGGCGTCGCAGGCCACGAGGGTGACGCGGGCGCCGAGGGCGGTCAGTTCGGTGGACAGTTCGGCCGCGCCGGGCGCGTCGGGGCCGCGGCGGCTGAGCAGCAGCAGGTGGTCGGCGCCGTGGGCGGCGAGCCAGCGGGCCACGTGCCGGCCGAGTGCCCCGGTGCCGCCGGTGACCAGGACGGTGCCGGTCGGCTGCCACTGCGCGCCCGGCCCGTCGTCGGGGGTGGGGGCGGGGACGATGCGGCGGCCGTAGGCGCCGGTGGCGCGCAGGGCGATCTGGTCCTCGTGACCGTCGCCGGCCAGTGCGGCGGGCAGGCGGTGCGCGGTGCGCTCGTCGAGGGCGACCGGCAGGTCGATCAACCCGCCCCAGTGGCCCGGGAGTTCGAGGGCGGCGACCCGGCCGAGGCCCCAGACGGCGGCCTGGGCGGGGGCGGTCGGCTGCTCGCCGGGGAGCGCGGCGACGGCTCCGCGGGTCAGGGCCCACAGCGGGGCCGGGCAGCCGGTGTCGGCGAGGGCCTGGACGAGCGCGGCGGTGGCCGTGGTGCCGGCGGGCACCGCGTCGTCGCCGGTGGTCTCGTCGAGTGCGAGCAGGGAGACGACGGCGGTGCGGCCGCGGTTCTGCGCCGTCCCGGTGAGCAGGGCGGTGAGCGCGGCCCGGCCGGTGCCGTCGGTCGGGACGTCCACCCGGTGGGTGTCCGGGCCGAGGACGGCGACGACCTCGGCGACCCACGGGTCGTCGGCCGCGGCGGCGGGCACCAGCACCAGGGCGCCGCCGGGGTGCCGCGTACCGCCGAGCGACAGCGGCTCCCAGATTTCCCGGTAGCGCAGGGCGTTGGTGGCCGAGTCGGTGCGGCGTCGGGTGCGCCAGGCGGACAGCGCGGGCAGGACGGCGCCGAGCCGGTCGCCGTCGACATCCAGGCGGGCGGCCAGTTCCGACACGTCCGCGCGCTCCACCGCGGCCCAGAACTCCGCGTCCGCCGGGTCGGTGCCACCGTCCTCGTGCCCGGTGGCCAGTTCCGGCCAGAACCGCTCACGTTGGAAGGCGTAGGTGGGCAGGTCGGCGCCGCGTGCCCCGGTGCCGGCCAGGGCGGCGGCCCAGTCGACGGTCACTCCGGCGACGTGCAGCCGGGCCAGGCCGGTGAGCAGGGCAGTCGGTTCGTCGCGGTCCTTGCGCAGGGCGGGCACCACGACGGCGTCCCCGTCGGGCAGGCAGGCAGCGGTCAGCGCGGACAGGACGCCGTCGGGACCGATCTCCAGGAAGGCGGTGACGCCGCGATCGGCCAGCGCGCGGACGCCGTCAGCGAACCGGACGGTCGCCCGGACATGCCGCACCCAGTAGTCCGCAGTGCACAACTCCCCCGCCGCGGCCACCCCGCCCGTCACGTTCGACACCACGGGAATACGCGGCTCCCCGTAGTCCAGGCCCTCGGCGACCGCGCGGAACTCCTCCACCATCGGGTCCATCAACGGCGAATGGAAGGCATGACTGACCGTCAGACGACGAGTCCGCCGTCCCTGTCCGGCCAACGCGTCCACGACCGGGCCAACGGCCGCCTCCGCACCGGAGAGCACCACCGACGTCGGCCCGTTGACCGCGGCAATCGCCACGCCGTCCACCAGCAGCGGCGCCACGTCCCGCTCGGCGGCCTCCACCGCCACCATCACGCCGCCCGCCGGCAGTGCGTCCATCAACCGGGCCCGCGCCACCACCAACCGGCACGCATCCGCCAACGACAACACTCCGGCCACCTGCGCGGCCGCGATCTCACCGACCGAATGCCCCGCCACGAACTCCGGCCGCACTCCCCACGAGGACACCAGACCGAACAGCGCCACCTCCACCGCGAACAACGCCGGCTGGGTGAAGCGAGTACGGTCCAACACCTCCGACTCCGCACCCCACATCGCGTCCCGCAACGACCCGGCGGAACCGGCTCCACCGGCACCGCCGGCGGCCAACTCGGCGTCCAACAGCTCGACCACCGCGTCGAAGGCATCGGCGAACACCGGGATAGCGGCGTGCAGTTCACGCCCCATGCCCAACCGCTGAGCACCCTGCCCCGAGAACAGGAACGCGGTGCGGTGCGGTGTCGCCGCTCCCCTGGCGACCTCGATCAGGTCGGCGGCGGCCAGGTCGGCGGCGTCGGTCATCGGAGAGCCGCCGGGGGCGAGCAGGACGGCGCGGTGTTCGAAGAGGGAGCGGCCGGTGGCCAGGGTGTGCGCGGTGTCGAGGGGCGGCAGGGTGGTGGCGGCGGTGCGCAGGCGGTCCAGTTGGGCGTCGAGGGCGGCCGAGGTCTGCGCGGAGACGGGCCAGGCCACCACCGCGGGTGCGGGCCGGCCTTCGACGGCAGCGGGCCGGGGCTCGGCCGGTGGCTGTTCCAGGATGACGTGGGCGTTGGTACCGCTGATGCCGAACGAGGAGACCCCGGCCCGGCGGACCCGACCGGTCTCCGGCCAGGCAGTGGACTCGGTGAGCAGATGCACGGTGCCGTCCGACCAGTCCACGTGCGAGGACGGCTCGGTGACGTGCAGGGTCTGCGGCAGCGTGCCGTGCCGCATGGCCAGCACCATCTTGACCAGGCCGGCCGCGCCGGCGGCGGACTGGGTGTGGCCGATGTTGGACTTCACCGAACCGAGCAGCAGCGGCCGTTCGGGGTCACGGTCGGTGCCGTAGGTGGCGATCAGTGCCTGGGCCTCGATGGGGTCGCCGAGCGGGGTGCCGGTGCCGTGCGCCTCGACGGCGTCCACGTCGACCGGGGACAGGCCCGCGTTGGCGAGGGCCTGCCGGATGACCCGCTGCTGGGCCGGGCCGTTGGGCGCCGTCAGGCCGTTGGAGGCACCGTCCTGGTTGACGGCCGAGCCGCGCACCAGGGCGAGCACGCGGTGGCCGGCGCGCCGGGCGGCGGAGAGGCGTTCCAGGACGAGTACGGCGGCGCCTTCGGACCAGCCGGTGCCGTCGGCGGAGTCGGAGAACGCCTTGCAGCGGCCGTCCTGGGCGAGGCCGCCCATCCGGGAGAAGCCGGTGAAGTTGGCGGCCGTGGTCATGACGGTGACGCCGCCGGCCAGGGCCATGGTGCACTCGCCGGCGCGCAGCGCCTGGGCGGCCAGGTGCAGGGACACCAGGGAGGAGGAGCAGGCGGTGTCCACGGAGAGGGCCGGGCCCTCCAGTCCGAGGGCGTAGGCGAGGCGGCCGGAGACGACGCTGACGGCGAGGCCGGTGGTGGCGTGGCCGGCGATGTCGTCCCGGGAGCGCATCACCAGGCCGGAGTAGTCCTGGCCGCTGACGCCCATGAAGACGCCGGTGTGGCTGCCGCGCAGGGCGTGCGGGTCGATACCGGCGCGTTCGGCGGCCTCCCAGGCGACTTCGAGGAGGATGCGCTGCTGCGGGTCCATGGCGAGCGCCTCGCGCGGCGAGATGCCGAAGAACGCGGCGTCGAAGTCGGCGACGTCGCGGAGGAATCCGCCCTGGCCGGCGAGGGCGCCGGGGATGCCGCCGCCGAGCGGCGGGTGGCGGTCCCACTCGCGGTCGGCGGGGAAGCCGGTGATCGCGTCGGTGCCGGCCGCCACCAGCTCCCACAGGTCCTCCGGCGAGCCGACGCCGCCGGGGAAGCGGCAGCTCATGCCGACGATGACGATCGGGTCGTCGTCCGCTGCGGCGGCCGGTGCGGCGGCGGTGACGGCCACCGCGGCGTCCGTGCCGAGGAGTTCGTCGTGGAGGTAGCCGGCGAGCCGGTCGGGGGTCGGGTAGTCGAAGATCAGCGTGGCGGGCAGGGGGAGGCCGGTGGCCTTGCCGAGCCGGTTGCGCAGCTCGATGGCGGTCAGCGAGTCGAAGCCGAGCTGCCGGAATTCGCGGCGGGCGTCGACGGGGTCGGCGGAGCCGTGGCCGAGGACGGTGGCGGCTTCGGTGCGCACCAGCTCGACGAGGAACGGTGTGCGCTCCTCCTCCGGGAGGGCGGCGAGGCGTTCGGCCAGGCCCGCGCGGGAGACGCCGGCGGAGCCGGCCCGGGCGCGGCGGCCGCTGGTGCGGACCAGGCCGCGCAGTACGGCGGGGACGCCGGCCGCGGCGGGCAGTGTGCCGCCGGTCAGGCCGAGGGGGACGATCAGCGGTTCGTCGGCGGCGGTGGCGGCGTCGTACAGGGCGAGGCCGCGTGCGGCGGAGAGCAGCGGTGGGCCGCCGGCGTCGCCGACCCGGCGGAGGTCGTGGTCGGTCAGGGTGCCGGTCATGCCGGCGCCCTGTTCCCAGGCGCCCCAGGCGAGCGAGGTGGCGGGCAGGCCGAGGGCGTGGCGGTGGGCGGCGAGCGCGTCGAGGAAGGTGTTGCCGGCCGCGTAGTTGGCCTGGCCCGGGCCGCCCATGACGCCGGCGGTCGAGGAGTACAGCACGAACCCGGTCAGGTCGAGGTCGTGCGTGAGGTCGTGCAGGTGCCAGGCGGCGTCGACCTTGGGCCGGAGGACGGCGGCGAGGCGGTCGGGGGTAAGGGAGGTGAGGGTGCCGTCGTCGAGCACGCCGGCGGTGTGCACGACCGCGGTGAGGGGGTGTTCGGCGGGCACGGTGGCGAGGAGTGCGGCGAGGGCGTCGCGGTCGGCGGCGTCGCAGGCGGCGAGGGTGACGTCGGCGCCGAGCGCGGTGAGTTCCGCGTGGAGTTCCGGGGCGCCGGGTGCGTCGGGTCCGCGGCGGCCGGCGAGGAGGAGGTGGCGGGCGCCGTGTTCGGTGACCAGGTGGCGGGCGAGCAGGCCGGCCAGGCCGCCGGTGCCGCCGGTGATCAGGACGGTGCCGTCGGGGTTGAGCGGCTGGGGCACGGTCAGCACGATCTTGCCGATGTGCTGGGCCAGGCTCATGAAGCGGAACGCCTCGCCGGCGCGGCGGACGTCCCAACTGCGGACCGGCAGCGGGCTGAGGACGTCGCGGTCGAACAGGTCGACGAGGTCGCGCAGCATCTGCTGGATGCGTTCGGGGTCGACCGTGCCGAGGTCGAAGGAGTGGTAGGAGAGGTTGTCCGGGACGGAGTCCGCGGGGCGGATGTCGGTCTTGCCCATCTCCAGGAAGCGGCCGCCGTCGCCGAGCAGCCGCATCGAGGCGTCGACGAACTCGCCCGACAGCGCGTTCAGTACGACGTCCAGGCCGTCGGCTCCGGCGACCTCGGCGAACGCCGCCTCGAAGTCCAGGGAGCGGGAGGAGGCAATGTGGTCGTCGGCCACCCCCAGCGAACGCAGCACCTCCCACTTGCCCTCACTGGCCGTGGCGAACACCTCGGCACCAAGATGCCGGGCGATCTGGATCGCAGCCATCCCGACACCGCCGGCACCGGCATGCACCAGCACCCTCTCCCCCGCCCGCAGACCACCCAACTCCTTCAGGGCGTAGTACGCGGTGAGGAACACCAACGGCACAGAGGCACCCGTCTCCCAGGACCAGCCGTCGGGGACCGGGGTGAGCAGGCGTGCGTCGGCGATGCCGAGCGGCCCGAAGCCGCCGAAGAGCATGCCCATCACGCGGTCGCCGGGGGCGAGACCGGTGACGTCCGGCCCGACCTCGACGACCACACCGGCCGCCTCCGAACCGAACAACCCCGCATCACCGGGGTACATACCGAGCGCGTTGAGGACGTCCCGGAAGTTCAGGCCCGCCGCGCGGATGCCGACGCGTACCTCGTGGCCGGTGAGCGGCCGTTGTACCTCGGGGTGGGGTTGCAGGGCGAGGCCGTCGAGGCTGCCCTTGGCGCGGCTGCCCAGGCGCCACGGCGTACCGGGCGGCGGGACGAGGCCGCGGCCGGAGTCCAGGCGGGCGAGCCGGCCGACGCGGACCGTGCCGCCGCGGACCAGTGCCTGGGGTTCGTCGGCGTCGAAGAGGGCGGGCAGGAACGGGAGTTGGGCTGCGGACTCGCTGGTGTCGTCGAGGTCGACGAGCAGCAGACGGCCGGGGTTCTCGGACTGGGCGGCGCGCACCAGGCCCCAGACCGGGGCGGCGGCCAGGTCGAGCGGGCCGGACTCGCCGTCGGCGACCGCGCCTCGGGTGACGAGCAGCAGCCGGGACGGGGCGAGGCGGTCCTCGGCCAGCCATGCCTGGAGCAGTGCCAGGACGGTGCGGGTCAGGTCGTGGGCGGCCTCCGGTCCGCGGTCGGTGGCGCCGCACAGGGGTACGGCGACGATGTCGGGCACGGGCCGGTCGTCGCGGGCGGTGAGTTCGGCGAGGGTGGCGAGGGGCGCGTGGAGGTCCGCGACGGTTTCGGGGCCGGCGGCGGTGAGTGCCGCGGTCAGGCCGAGCGGGTCGTCGCCGAGGACGGCCCAGGTGGCGGGGGTGGTGGGGGCGTGGACGGTGCGGGGCGTCCAGTCCATGCGGAAGAGGGAGCCCGCGTCGGCGCGGTGGTCGGCGGTGTCGGGACCGGCGGCGCGCAGCGTCAGGGACTCGACGGAGATGACCGGGCGGCCCTGCGGGTCGACGGCGGTGATCTCCACGGCGTCGGTACCGCAGTTGGTGATCCGGACGCGCAGCGCGGCCGCGCCGGAGGCGTGCAGGGACACGCCGTTCCAGGCGAACGGCAGGAGGCTGCGGTGGTCGCCGTCGGCGGAGGCGAAGAGGGTGCTGTGCAGGACGGCGTCGAAGAGGGCGGGGTGCAGGCCGAACGTGTCGGCGTCGGTGACGCCGTCGGGCAGTGCGACCTCGGCGTAGATCTCCGCGTCGCGGCGCCACACGGCACGCAGGCCGCGGAAGACCGGCCCGTAGTCGAGTCCGTTGGCGCGGTAGCGGTCATAGAGGCCGTCGAGGGTGATGGATTCCGCGTCGCGGGGTGGCCAGGCGGTGGTGTCGAAGGCGAGGACGTGCTCGCCGTCGGTGATCCGGCCGGTGGCGTGCTGGGTCCAGGCGGCGTCCTGGTCGGCCCCGGGGCGGGTGAAGAACCGCAGGTCGCGGGCGCCGTCCTGGTCGGCGGCGCCGACCGCGATCTGCATCTGGACGGTGCCGGTGGCGGGCAGGACCAGCGGTGCGGCGAGCATCAGCTCCTCGACGCGATCACAGCCGACCTGGTCGGCGGCGCGGACGGCCAGTTCGAGGAAACCGGTGCCGGGGAAGAAGACCATGCCGCCGACGACGTGGTCGGCGAGCCAGGGGTGGGTGGCGAGCGACAGGGTGCCGGTGAGGAGGAGTTCATCGGATCCGGCGACGGACATGGCGGCGCCGAGCAGCGGGTGGTCGGCGGCGGCCAGCCCGAGACCGGTGGCGTCGGCCGGTCGGTAGGTGGTCTTGGGCCAGTAGCGCTCGTACTGGAAGGCGTACGTCGACAGGTCGGTGCGGCGGGCCCCGGTGCCGGCGTAGAACGCCGTCCAGTCCACCGGTACGCCGGCGGTGTGCAGCCGGGCCAGTGCGGCGACCGCGGACGGCTCCTCGTCCCGGTCCTTGCGCAGGACGGGGACGGTCACGGTGTCGGGGGCGGACTGCTGGGCCAGGGCGGCGAGCGTGCCGTCGGGGCCGAGTTCGAGGAAGGCGCCGACGCCGGCGTCGGTGAGGGCGCGGATGCCGTCGGCGAAGCGGACCGCCTCGCGGACGTGCCGGACCCAGTAGTCGGCCGTGCCGAGCAGGGTGCCGTCGGCGACCGCGCCGGTGAGGTTGGAGACCACCGGGATCTGCGGTTCGCCGTAGGTGAGGCCCTCGGCGACCGCGCGGAACTCCGCCAGCATCGGGTCCATCAGCGGTGAGTGGAAGGCGTGGCTGACGCGGAGCCGGGTGGTGCGGCGGCCCTGTTCGGCCAGGCGGGCGGCGACGGCGAGGGTGGCGGTCTCGTCGCCGGAGACGACGAGCGAGGTCGGGCCGTTGACCGCGGCGATCGCGACGCCGTCGGTGAGCAGCGGCGTCACCTCGTCCTCGGTGGCCTCGACGGCGACCATGGCGCCACCACGGGGCAGTGCCTGCATCAGGTTGGCGCGGGCGGCCACGAGGGTGCAGGCGTCCTCCAGGGAGAACACCCCGGCGACGTGGGCGGCGGCGATCTCGCCGATGGAGTGGCCGGCGACGAAGTTCGGGGTGACGCCCCACGATTCGGTGAGGCGGTACAGCGCGACCTCGATGGCGAAGAGCGCGGGCTGGGTGCAGCCGGTCTCGTTCAGGGGGGCGTCGTCGGTGCCCCAGATCACTTCCCGCAGGGCGCCGCCCAGTTCGGCGTCGAGCAGGTCCACGGTGGTGTCGAGGGCCTGGGCGAACACCGGGAAGCGGTCGTACAACTCCCGCCCCATGCCGAGGCGTTGGGCGCCCTGTCCGGAGAAGAGGGCGGCGCAGCGGGTGCGGGCGGCGGCGTGTCCTTCGTGACTGCCGGGGGCGGTGCCGTGCGCGAGCCAGGCGGTGAGGGCGGCGCGGCCGGCGGCGCCGTCCGGGCCGGTGACGACGGCGAGCCGGTGCTCCAGGGCGGCGCGGGTGGTGGCGAGGGAGAACGCGGTGTCGAGGGCGGTGGGCGCGCCGTCGGTGTCGAGGTGGTCGAGCAGGGCGGTGGCCTGGGCGTGCAGGGCGGCCCCGGTGCGGGCGGAGAGCAGCCACGGCAGTGCCTGTGGGGTGCGGGGCGGGGTGTCGTCGGGGGCGGGGGCGGGGGTGTCCGGGGCCTGTTCGACGATGACGTGGGCGTTGGTGCCGCTGACGCCGAAGGAGGAGACGCCGGTGCGGCGGGGCCGGCCGGTCGTGGGCCACGGGCGGGCGTCGGTGAGGAGTTCGACGTTGCCGGCAGTCCAGTCGACGTGGGTGGAGGGCCGGTCGACGTGCAGGGTTTCCGGGAGGATGCCGTGCCGCATCGCCATGATCATTTTGATCACGCCGGCGACGCCGGACGCCGCCTGGGTGTGGCCCATGTTCGACTTGATCGAGCCGAGCAGCACGGGGTGGGCGCGGTCCTGGCCGTAGGTGGCGAGGATGCTCTGGGCCTCGATGGGGTCGCCGAGCGGGGTGCCGGTGCCGTGGGCTTCGACGGCGTCGATGTCGCCGGGGGTGAGGCCGGCGTTGGCGAGCGCCTGGCGGATGACGCGCTGCTGGGAGGGGCCGTTGGGGGCGGTGAAGCCGTTGGAGGCGCCGTCCTGGTTGACGGCGGAGCCGCGGACCACGGCGAGCACCGGGTGGCCGTGGCGGTGGGCGTCGGAGAGCCGTTCCAGCAGCAGCACGCCGGCGCCTTCGGACCAGCCGGTGCCGTCGGCGGAGTCCGCGAACGCCTTGCAGCGGCCGTCCCGGGCCAGTCCGCCCTGGCGGCTGAACTCGACCAGTGAGCCCGGTGTGGCCATCACGTTGACGCCGCCGGCCAGCGCCATCCCGCATTCGCCGTTGCGCAGCGCCTGTACGGCCAGGTGCAGGGCGACCAGCGACGAGGAGCAGGCGGTGTCGACGGTGAGCGCGGGGCCTTCGAGGCCGAGGGTGTAGGAGAGCCGGCCGGAGGCGGCGCTGGCGGCGATACCGGTGCCGACGTCGCCGGTGGCGTCGTCCAGGGAGCGGACGAGGAGGTAGGCGTAGTCCTGTCCGTTGGTGCCGATGAACGCGCCCGTGCGGGTGGAGCGCAGGGCGGTGGCGTCGATGCCGGCCCGCTCGACGGCCTCCCAGGCGGTGGTCAGCAGGAGTCGCTGCTGGGGGTCCATGGTGACCGCTTCACGCGGCGAGATCCCGAAGAACCCGGGGTCGAAGTCGGCGATGCAGTCCAGGAATCCGCCGCGCTGGCTGACCTCGGTGTCCCGGGCGTCGGTACCGCTGTTGCGCAGTGCGTCGAGGTCCCAGCCGCGGTCCGCGGGGAATCCGGAGATCACGTCGGTGCCGGCGGCAACCATCTCCCAGAGCGCTTCCGGGGAGTTGACGGCGCCGGGGAAGCGGCAGGCCATACCGACCACGGCGATCGGTTCGGTGGCCGCCGCGACCAGCATCCGGTTCTGCCGCCGGAGCCGGTCGGTCTCCTTGACCGCGGCGCGGAGTGCGGCGACTACTGCCTTATCGGGGGTGTCGGGGTTATCGGGGTTGCCGGGCGCGTTCATCGTCTGCTCCATCAATCGCGCTACAGGTCGGACTGGCCGTTGAGCGCGGCCCGCACGAGGTCTGCCACTGTCATCGAGTCGACGGATTCGCCGTCGTCGTCCGTGGGCCGGCCGCCGCGTCCGGCGAGCTGGAGCAGGGGCTCCAGGACCCCGATCTCCCGCAGTTGGTCGAGCGGTACGGAGGCCAGCAGGGCCCGGATCTCCGCCTCGTCGTCGGCTCCGGCCGGTTCGTCGGGGAAGAGTTGGTCGAGGACGTACGCGCCCAGGGCCGTGGGGGTCGGGTGGTCGAAGACCAGCGTCGCCGGCAGGTTCAGGCCGGTCGCCGCACCCAGTTGGTTGCGCAGTTCGACGGCACCGAGCGAGTCGACACCGAGGTCGCGGAAGGACCGTTCGGCGGCGACCGCGTCGATGTCGGGGTAGCCGAGGACCTGCGCGGCGCGGGTGCGCACCAGATCGACGACGGTGTCCGGGCGGCGGGCGGGCGGCAGCGCGGCGAGCCGGGCGGCCAGCCCGCCGCCGTCCGCGGTGTCCGCGTCCGTCTGGGCGGCGACCGCCTCCCGGTAGCCGGGGAACTCCCGCAGCAGTGCGCTGGGGCGGGCCCCGCCGAAGGCGCCGGCGAACCGGTCGAGGGCCACGTCGGCGACGACCGCGGTCGGCTCCCGGTCGGTGACCAGGCGCAGCAGGGCCTCCACGGCGAGGTGCGGGTCCATGGCGCCGACTCCGGCGCGGCGGGCGGCCTCGTCGGCGCCGCCGGCGTCGGCCATGCCGCCGCCGCCCCAGGCGCCCCACGAGACGGAGGTGGCCGGCAGGCCGAGCACCCGGCGCTGTTCGGCGAGCGCGTCCAGGACGGCGTTGGCTGCGGCGTAGTTGGCCTGACCGGGGTTGCCGACCGCGGAGGAGGCGGAGGAGAACAGGACGAACGCGGCCAGGTCGCGGTCGCGGGTCAGCTCGTCCAGCAGCAGGGCCGAGGTGACCTTGGCGCGGAACACCTCCTGGAACCGCTCGGGGGTGAGCCGATCCAGGACACCGTCGTCGAGGACGCCGGCGGCGTGCACCACGCCGGTCAGCGGCCGGTCGTCGGGGATGGCGGCCAGGACGGCCGTCAGCTGGTCGCGGTCGGCGACGTCGCAGGCGGTGACGGTGACACTGGTGCCCAACCCGTCGAGTTCCGCGCGCAGTTCGGCGGCTCCGGGGGCGTCCGGGCCGCGCCGGCCGAGCAGGACGAGGTGGTGTGCGCCGTCCTTGGCCAGGCGGCGGGCGACGTGTGCGCCGAGGGCGCCGGTGCCGCCGGTGACCAGGACGGTGCCGGCCGGGTGCCAGGGCTCGGCGGGGTTGCGGCCGGGGGCCGGGACCAGGCGGCGGGCGAGTACCGCGGTGCCGCGGACGGCCACCTGGTCCTCGCCGTCCAGTCCGGCCAGGACGGCGGCCAGGCCGGCCGCGGACCGCTCGTCGGGGTCCTCGGGCAGGTCCACGAGACCGCCCCAGCGCTGCGGGTGCTCCAGGGCGGCGACCCGGCCCAGGCCCCAGACGGCGGCCTGTAGCGGCCGGTGCGGCCGGTCGGTGCGGCCGGCGGAGACGGCGCTGCGGGTGACGCACCACAGCGGTGCGTCGATGCCGGCGTCGCCGAGGGCCTGGAGGAGCGCGGTGGTCAGGGCGGTGCCTTCGGGCACGGCGCCGGTGAGCGTGTCGCGCAGGGCCAGCAGGGAGACCACGCCGCCGAAGCGGGTGCCGTCGGCGGTGTGGGCGCGGATCGCGTCGGCCAGCGCGGCCCGGTCGGCCGCGGCGGCCTCGACGTGCACGAGGTGGGTGCCGAGTCCGTCGAGGGTGGTGGTCACCCAGGGGTCGTCGGCAAGGCCCTCGGGGATCACCGCCAGCCAGGTGCCGCTGAGTGCCTTGCGGTGCACCAGGGCGGCGCCGGTGAGGCGCTTCCACACGATCCGGTGGCGCCAGCGGGCCAGTTGGGTCTCGTCGGCCTGGCGGCTGCGCCAGTCCATGAGGGCCGGCAGCACCTTGGAGAGGGCGTCGCTCTCCACGTCGAGTACGGATTCCAATGAGGTGAAGTCCTCCTGTGCGACGGCGTCCCAGAAGGCCGCGTCGGCCTCGGCCGGCTGTCCCGGCGCCGGGGTGGCGGGTGCCGCCCCCGGTAGGGCCTCCGGCCAGAAGCGGCCGCGTTGGAAGGGGTAGGTCGGAAGGTCCAGCCACTGGGTGCCGCGGCCGGCGAAGAACGCGTCCCAGCGCGGCCCCGCGCCGTGGACGTGCAGCCGTGCCACGGCGTCGACCAGCGTCTCGTCCTCGTCACGGGTGCGGCGCAGGGCCGGGACGACGACCGCGTCCGGTGCGCACTGGCGGGCCATCGCGGACAGTACGGCGTCCGGGCCGAGTTCGAGGAAGAGGTGCACGCCGCGGTCGGCCATGGTGCGTACCCCGTCGGCGAACCGCACGGTGCCGCGCACGTGGCGCACCCAGTAGTCCGCGGAGCACAGCTCGGTGGCGTCGGCCACGTCACCGGTGAGGTTGGACACGACGGGGATCTGCGGCGGGTGGTACTCCAGTCCCTCGGCGACGGTGCGGAAGCGCTCCAGCATCGGGTCCATCAGGTGGGAGTGGAAGGCGTGGCTGACCCGCAGCGGGGTGGTGCGGCGGCCCCGTTCGGCCAGTGCGTCGGCCAGTGCGGTCACGGCGTCGGCCGCGCCGGAGAGGACCACGGCGGAGGGGCCGTTGACCGCGGCGAGGGATACGCCGTCGGTGAGCAGCGGGGTGACCTCGTCCTCGGTGGCCTCGACGGCGATCATGGCGCCGCCGGTCGGCAGCTCCTGCATCAGGGTGGCCCGGGCTGCGACCAGGCGGCAGGCGTCGTCCAGCGAGAGCACCCCGGCGACGTGGGCCGCGGCGAGTTCGCCGACGGAGTGGCCGGCCACGAAGTCGGGCCGGACGCCCCAGGATTCGATCAGGCGGTACAGCGCGACCTCGATCGCGAACAGGGCGGGCTGGGTGTGGCCGGTGGCGTGCAGCCGGTCCTCGTCCGAGCCCCAGACGACGTCCCGCAGGGAGCTGCCGAGCCGGCTGTCCAGGCGGGCCAGGACGGCGTCGAACGCCTCCGCGAACACCGGGTGGCGGGCGTGGAGTTCGCGGCCCATGCCGAGGCGCTGGGAGCCCTGGCCGGAGAAGAGCACGGCGCGCTTCCCGGTGCGCTGGAGGTGGTGCTCGGCGGTGTGCGGTGTGGTGGTGCCTTCGGCCACGGCGGTCAGGCCGGTGCGGAGGGCGTCGTGGTCGGTGGCGGTGATGGCGGCCCGGTGCTCGAAGGCGGCCCGGGTGGTCGCCAGAGAGGAGGCCAGGTCGGCGGGGTGGGTGTCGGGGTGCGCGGCGAGGTGGGTCAGCAGTCGGCGGGCCTGGGCGCGCAGGGCGTTCTGTGAGCGGCCGGAGAGCAGGAACGGCAGCGGGGCGCCGTCGTCCGCGGGCCGCGCGGGGGCCTCGTCGCGGGGCGGCTGTTCCAGGATGGCGTGGGCGTTGGTACCGCTGGCGCCGAAGGAGGAGACCGCGGCGCGGCGCGGCCGGCCGGATGCGGGCCACGGGGTCCGGGTGGTGAGCAGTTGGGCGTGGCCGGCGGTCCAGTCCACGTGCTGCGAGGGGTTCTCGGCGTACAGGGAGCGGGGCAGTTCGCCGTGGTGCATGGCGAGGACCATCTTGATGACCCCGCCGACGCCGGAGGCGGCCTGGGTGTGGCCGATGTTGGTCTTCAGCGAGCCGAGCAGTACGGGTGTCTCCCGGTCCTGCCCGTAGGTGGCGAGCAGGGCCTGGGCCTCGATGGGGTCGCCGAGCTTGGTGCCGGTGCCGTGTGCCTCGACCGCGTCGACGTCGGCGCCGGTCAGACCGGAGTTGGCCAGGGCCTGGCGGATGACGCGCTGCTGGGCGGGGCCGCTGGGGGCGGTCAGGCCGTTGGAGGCGCCGTCCTGGTTGATGGCGGAGCCGCGCAGCACGGCGAGGATGCGGTGGCCGTTGCGCCGGGCGTCGGAGAGCCGTTCGACGACGAGCATGCCCACGCCCTCGGACCAGCCGGTGCCGTTGGCGTCGTCGGAGAAGGCGCGGCAGCGGCCGTCGGGCGACAGGGCGCCTTGGGCGCTGAACTCGACGAAGCCCACCGGGGTGGCCATCACGGTGACGCCGCCGGCCAGTGCGATCGAGCATTCGCCGGTGCGCAGGGCCTGCGCGGCCAGGTGCAGCGCGACCAGCGACGAGGAGCAGGCGGTGTCGACCGACACCGTGGGGCCCTGGATGCCGAAGGTGTAGGCGAGGCGGCCGGAGAGCAGGCTGGCGGACTGGGCGGTCTGCCACTGTCCGGCCTCCTCCGGCGGCCGGTAGTCGCCGGAGCCGCCGCCGACGAAGACGCCGGTGGTGCCGCTGCCGCGCAGGGTCACCGGGTCGATGCCGGCGCGCTCCAGGGCCTCCCAGGACGTTTCGAGCAGGATCCGCTGCTGCGGGTCCATCACCAGGGCCTCGCGCGGCGAGATGCCGAACAGGGCGGGGTCGAAGTCGGTGGCGTCGTAGAGGAATCCGCCCTGGGCGGTGGCGCTGCGGCCGGGGCCGTCGCCGGCGAGGGCGGTCAGGTGCCAGCCGCGGTCGGTGGGGAAGTCGCCGACCGCGTCGATCTCGTCGTTCACCAGCTGCCAGAGGTCTTCGGGCGAGGTGACTCCGCCGGGGTAGCGGCAGGCCATGCCGACGATGACGATCGGGTCGTCGCCGGTGGCGGCCGGGGCGGCCACCGGCGCGGTGGCGTCGGGGGCCCCGCCGAGGAGTCGGGTGCGCAGGTGGGCGGCGAGGGCGGCCGGGTTGGGGTGGTCGAAGACGAGGGTGGCGGGCAGGGCGAGGCCGGTGGCCGTGGCGAGTTGGTTGCGCAGGTCCACCGCGGTCAGCGAGTCGAAGCCCAGGTCGCGGAAGGGCAGTTCGGGTTCGAGCAGGCCGTGGTCGGCGTGGCCGAGGACCGTGGCGGCCTTCTCGGTGACCAGGTCCAGCAGGATGCCGTCGTGGTCCGCGGCGGGCTGTGCGGCGAGCCAGCGACCGTAGTCGCCGGCCGCGGTCCGCCGGTCGGCGCGGTCGCGGGCGGCTTCGGTGAGCGCGCTGCGGGCCTCGGGCAGGGCGTCGAACAGGGCGGTGGGGCGGGCCTCGTGGTGGAGGGGCGCGAAGGTCTCCCAGCGGACGTCGGCGACGGCCTCGGCGGTGGACCCGTCGGCGACGGCCCGGCCGAGGGCGGCCAGTGCGGTGTCGGCGTCCAGCACCGGCAGGCCGTTCATCCGGAGGTGGGCGGTGAGGGACGGGTCGGCCAGGTCGGACCAGGCGCCCCAGGAGACGGCCAGGGCCGGTGTGCCGTGGGCGCGGCAGGCGCGGGCGAGGGCGTCGAGGTAGGCGCCGGACGCGGCCTCGGCGGCCCGGCCGCGGACGCCCCAGACGGCGGCGACGGAGCCGAAGAGGACGAAGGCGTCCAGGGGGCGGCCGGTGAGGGCGGCGCCGAGGGCGGTGGCCGGGGCGAGCGCGGCGGTCAGGTCGGCTGCGGTGTCGGGTACGGCGTCGGTCTCGGGCGCGTACACGACCGCGGTGAGCGGGGTGGTGGCGGGCAGTCCGTCGAGGAGCGCGACATAGCCGTCGGGGTCGGTGGGGTCATGGGGCGCGAGGGTGACCTGGGCGCCGAGCGCGGTCAGTTCGGCCGCCAGGGACTCGGTGGCGTCGGTGCCCGTGGTGCCGTCGGGGGCGGTGAGGACGAGGTGGCGGGCGCCTTCGCGGGCCAGCCAGCGGGCGGCCCGGCCGCCCATGGTGCCGGTGCCGCCGACGACCAGGACGGTGCCGGTGGGGCGCCAGGTGGCGGCGTCGGGAGCGGCGGGCGTACGGGCCAGGCGGCGGCCGTGGACACCGGTGGCGCGGATGGCGATCTCGCGTTCGGCGCCCGGTGCGGCCAGGTGCGCGGCGAGCCGGGCGGCGGCGCGGTCGTCGGTGTCGGCGGGCAGGTCGGCCAGGCCCCCGAAGCGGTCCGGGTGTTCCAGCGCGGCGACCCGGCCCAGTCCCCACAGGGCGGCCTGGCCGACGGCGGTCGGGGGCTCCCCCGCGACCGAGACGGCGCCGCGGGTGACGCACCACAGGGGCGCGTCGATACCGGCCTGGTCCAGCGTGTCGAGGAGGGCGGTGGGCCATGCCGGGTCGCCGGGCAGGTCGCCTCCGGCGACGGCGAGCAGGGAGACGACGATGCGCCAACCGCCGGCGTTCGGGTCGGTCAACTGCTCTTCCAGGGCGGCCGGTTCGACGGTGTCGGTGTCGGTGCCGAGGGCGTCGGCGAGGGCGGTCACCCAGGCGGTGTCGGCGTGCCCGGCCGGGACGAGCAGCAGGGCCCGGCCGGTCGGTGCGGCCGCCTGCGTCGCCGGCAGCGGGGACCAGGTCTCGTGGTAGCGCCACTGCGCGGCGGTGGATGCGGCACCGTGGCGGCGGCGCCAGGCGGACAGCGCCGGCACCATCGCGGTGACGGTGTCGCCGTCCAGGCCGAGCGAGGCGGCCAGGCCCTCCAGGTCCGCGCGTTCGACGGCCGTCCAGAAGGCGGCGTCGGCCGGGTCCTGCGGGGCGAGCGCGGGAGCGCCGGGCTCGGGCCAGAACCGCTCCCGTTGGAAGGCGTAGGTGGGCAGGTCGGTCCGGTGGCCTCCGGCGGCCTCGAAGTACGCGGTCCAAGACGGGCCGGCGCCGTGGGTGTGCAGGGTGGCCAGGCCCTCCAGGAGGGCGAGGTCCCCGGCGCGGTCGCGGCGCTGGAGCGGCACGACCACGGCGGGCGTGCCGGCCTCGACGGTGTCGAGGGTCTGCTCGGCCAGGGCGGACAGCGCGCCGTCCGGCCCGATCTCCACGAAGGTGGTGACGCCGGCGTCGTGCAGGGCGCGCACGCCGTCGGCGAACCGTACGGTCTCGCGGACGTGCCGCACCCAGTAATCCGGGGTGCACAGGTCGGGGCCGGCCGGGGCGCCGCGGAGGGTGGAGACGAACGGGATGCGCGGCGGGTGGTACGTGACGTTCTCCGCGACCCGGGCGAACTCCTGGAGCATCGGGTCCATCAGCGGCGAGTGGAAGGCGTGGCTGACCCGCAGCCGCCGGGTGCGGCGGCCGTCGGCGGCGAGTCGGTCGGCGACCGTGCGGACGGCGTCCTCGGCGCCCGCGACGACCACGGACCGGGGCCCGTTGACCGCGGCGACCGCGACGCCGTCGGTGAGCAGCGGCGCGACCTCGTCCGCGGTGGCCTCCAGGGCCACCATGGCGCCGTCCTGCGGTAGTTGCTGCATGAGGGCGGCGCGGGCGGCGACCAGTGTGCAGGCGTCCTCCAGGGAGAGGACCCCGGCGACGTGCGCGGCGGCAAGCTCGCCGACGGAGTGGCCGGCCACGAAGTCGGGGGTCAGCCGCCAGGACTCGGCCAGCCGGAACAGTGCGACCTCGACGGCGAACAGCGCGGGCTGGGTGACGCCGGTCCCGTCCAGCAGTGCGGCGTCGGCGGTGCCGGGCGCGGCGAACAGCGCGGTGCGCAGCGGGACGTCCAGCACGGTGTCGAACTGGGCGAGGACCGCGTCCAGCGCGTCGGCGTAGACCGGGAAGTGCCGGTACAGGTCGTGGCCCATCAGGGCGTGCTGGGCGCCCTGTCCGGAGAAGAGGAACGCGGTGCGGCCGGGGGTGCGGGGGGCGGTGGCGCGGGCGGCCTCGCGCACGCCGTCCGGGCCGGCGAGGAGCACGGCGCGGTGCGGGAAGAGCGTGCGGTCGGTGGCCAGTGAACGGCCGATGTCCAGCGGCGTCGGTTCGGGGTGGGTGGCGGTGTGGGCGGTGAGCCGGTCCAGCTGGGCCTGGAGGGCTTCGCGGCTGCGGCCGGAGAGGATCCACGGCACGACGGTCGGTGTCGTCTCCGGGGCCGGCCGGGTGGCCGGGGTGTCGGCGGCGGGGGCCTGTTCGACGACGACGTGGGCGTTGGTGCCGCTGACGCCGAAGGCCGAGACGGCGGCGCGCCGGGGTGCGCCGGTCGCCGGCCAGGGCCGGGCGTCGTCGAGCAGCGCCACGGTCCCGTCGCTCCAGTCGACGTGGCTCGACGGGGTGCCCACGTGCAGGGTCTTCGGCAGGGTGCCGTGGCCCATCGCCAGCAGCATCTTGATGACGCCGGCGGCGCCGGCGGCGGCCTGGGTGTGGCCGATGTTGGACTTGACGGTGCCGAGCAGCAGCGGGCGTGCGGTGTCCCGGTCCCGGCCGTAGGCGGCGATCAGGGCCCGGGCCTCGATCGGGTCGCCGAGGGTGGTGCCGGTGCCGTGCGCCTCGACCGCGTCGATGTCGGCGGGGGTGAGGCGGGCGTCGGCGAGGGCCTGGGCGATGACGCGCTGTTGGGACAGGCCGTTGGGTGCGGTCAGGCCGTTGGAGGCGCCGTCCTGGTTGACGGCGGTGCCGCGGATCAGGCCGAGGACCTGGTGGCCGTGGCGGCGGGCGTCGGAGAGGCGTTCCAGGACGAGGATGCCGACGCCCTCGGACCAGGCGGTGCCGTCGGCGGCGTCGGAGAACGCCTTGCAGCGGCCGTCGGGCGCCAGGCCGCCCTGGGTGGAGAACTCGACGAAGGAGTCGGGGCTGGCCATGACCGAGACGCCGCCGGCGACGACGAGGTCGCACTCGCCGGTGCGCAGCGCCCGGCCGCCCCAGTGCAGGGCGACGAGGGAGGAGGAGCAGGCGGTGTCGACGGTGACGGCCGGGCCTTCGAGGCCGAGCGTGTAGGAGAGGCGGCCGGACATCACGCTGGCGGTGTTGCCGGTGGCGACGTAGCCGGCGACGTCCGAGGTGGAGCGGCGCAGCAGTGTCGGGTAGTCCTGGCCGTTGGTGCCGACGAAGACTCCGGTGGTGGAGCCGCGCAGCGCGGCCGGGTCGATGCCGGCCCGTTCCAGCGCCTCCCAGGTGGTCTCCAGCAGCAGCCGCTGCTGGGGGTCCATGGCCAGCGCCTCGCGGGGCGAGATGCCGAAGAACCGGGCGTCGAAGTCGGCGACGCCGGAGAGGAAGCCGCCTTCCAGGGTGTCGGAGGCGCCGGCTCCCAGGGCGGCGAGGTCCCAGCCGCGGTCGTCGGGGAAGCGGCTGATGCCGTCGCGGCCGTCGTCGAGGAGCTGCCAGAGGTCCTCGGGGGTGGTGACGCCGCCGGGGAAGCGGCAGCCGATGCCGATGACGGCGATCGGGTCGTCGTCGGTGGCCGTGGTGGCGACGGCGGTGGCGGTGTCCGCGGGCAGGGTGCCGAGGAGTTCGGCGAGGAGGAAGTCGGCCATCTCGCGCGGGGTGGGCAGGTCGTAGACCAGGGTGGCGGGCAGGTTGAGGCCGGTGGCGGCGTTGAGGGCGTTGCGCAGTTCCAGGATGGTCAGCGAGTCGAAGCCCAGGTCGCGGAAGGCCCGGTCGTCCTCGACGGTGCGCGGGTCGGCGTGGCCGAGGACGGCGGCGACTTGGGTGCGCAGCAGGTTCAGGACCGCTGCGGGGCGTTCGTGCGACGGCAGTTCGGAGAGTTGCTGCCGCAGGCCGGTGGCGGCCCCGGTGGTGGCCGCCGGGGTGGCCCGGGCGGTTTCGGGGAGGTCGGCGACGAACGGTAGCGGGCGGAGCGCGGCGAAGGCGCGGAGGAACCGCTCCCAGTCGAGGTCGGCGACGGTGACGGCGGTGTCGTCGTTCTCGACGGCGCGCAGCAGGGCGCGTACGGCCGGCTCGGGGGCGAGCGGTTCGAAGCCGCCGCGCCGCACCCGGTCGATCAGGTCGGCGTCGTCGGCGACCATGCCGGAGCCCGCCCACGGGCCCCAGGCCACGGACAGCGCGGTCAGTCCCTGGGAACGGCGGTGCTCGGCGAGCGCGTCCAAGTGGGCGTTGGCCGCGGCGTAGTTGCCCTGTCCGGCGGCGCCGAGGACGCCGGCCGTCGAGGAGAACAGGACGAACGCGTCGAGATCCAGGCCGGCGGTCAGCTCGTGCAGGTGGTGCGCGGCGACGGTCTTGGCGCGCAGCACGGCCGCGAAGCTCTCCGGGGTGAGCGCGTCCACGACGTGGTCCTCGACGACGCCGGCGGTGTGGAACACCGCGCACAGCGGGGCGTCGTGCGGCACCTCGGCGAGGAGGGCGGCCAGGGCGTCGCGGTCGGCGGCGTCGCAGGCGGCGAGGGTGACCCGGGCGCCGAGCCCTTCCAGTTCGGTGCGGAGCGCGGCGGCGCCGGGCGCGTTCGGGCCGCGGCGGCTGGTGAGCAGCAGGTGGGTGGCGCCGTCGCGGGCCAGGCGGCGGGCGACGTGACCGCCGATGCCACCGGTGCCGCCGGTGATCAGGACGGTGCCGGCCGCCGGGTCGAAGGCGGTACGGGCGGTGTCGGGGCCGGCGGGGGCGTGCGCGAGGCGACGGAGGAAGACGCCGGAGGGCCGGACGGCCACCGCGTCCTCGCCGTCGGTCGCCGCGAGCACGGCCCGCAGGCGGCGCGCGGCCTGATCGTCCAGGGTGGTGGGCAGGTCGACGGTGCCGCCGAACCGGGCCGGCAGTTCCAGGGCGACGGCGCGGCCGAGGCCCCAGACGGCGGCCTGGTCGGGGGCGGTGAGCCGGTCGGCGCGGCCGACGGCCACGGCGCCGCGGGTGACGTTCCACAGTGGTGCGTCGATACCGGCGTCGCCGAGGGCCTGGACGGCGGTGGTGGTGAGGGTGAGCGCGGCGGGCGCACCGGGGTGGCCGGCGTCGCCGGTGGCGAGCGGCAGCAGGGACAGTACGCCGCTGAACGGGCCCTCGTCGCCGGCCGCTTCGGTGATCCGGGCGGCCAGCGCGGCCCGGTCGGCGGTGGCGACCGGCAGCCGGACGGTGGGGGTGCCGAGCGCGGTCTCGACGTCGGCGACCCAGGCGGCGGTCGCGTCGTCCTCGTGGTCATGGTCATGGTCGTGGTCGTGTGGAGCCAGGACGAGCCAGCGGCCGCTGAGGGTGGCGGGGGCGGTGGTGCCGCCGCGCGGCTTCCAGGTGACGCGGTAGCGCCAGGAGTCCAGTTCGGTCTGCTCGCCGCGGCGGCGGCGCCAGCCGGTGAGCGCGGGGATCATCGCGGTGACGGTCGCGTCGTCGAGGTCCAGGGACGCGGCGAGGGCGGCGACGTCGTCGCGCTCCACGGCGGCCCAGAACTCGGCGTCGAGGCCGGTCCCGGACGCGGGGGTCGCCGCGGTGGTGGTGTCGGGCCAGTACCGCTCGCGCTGGAACGCGTAGGTCGGCAGGGTCAGGCGGTGTGCGCCGTGGTCGGTGAAGTAGGCGGACCAGTCGATGTCGGTACCGTGGGCGTGGGCCGCGGCGACGGCGGTGACGAGGGTCTGTTGTTCGGGTCGGTCGCCGCGCAGGGTCGGCAGCAGTGCCGTGCGGGACGGGTCGGTGAGGCTTTCCCGCGCCATGCCGCTGAGCACGCCGTCCGGGCCCAGTTCCAGGAAGGTGCGGACGTCGCCCTGGGTGGACAGCCAGTCGATGCCGTCGGCGAAGCGGACCGCGGCGCGGACGTGCCCGACCCAGTAGGCGGGGGTGCAGACCTGCTCGGCGGTGGCCGGGCCGCCGCTGACGTTCGACACGAACGGGATCGTCGGCGGGTGGTAGGTCAGCCCGTGGGCGACGGTGGCGAAGTCGTCGAGCATGGCGTCCATCAGCGGCGAGTGGAAGGCGTGGCTCACCCGCAGCCGCTTGGTCCGCCGCCCGTCGGCGGCGAAGGCGTCGGCGAGGGCGAGTACGTCCTCCTCGGTGCCGGCGACGACCACGGACCGCGGTCCGTTGACTGCTGCCACCGACACCCGGTCGGCCAGGCCGTCCAGGTGCGGCAGGACCTCGTCCTCCGCGGCCTCCAGGGCGACCATGGCGCCGCCCTCGGGCAGCGCCTGCATGAGCCGGCTGCGGGCAGCGACCAGGGTGCAGGCGTCGTCGAGGGACAGCAACCCCGCGACGTGCGCGGCGGCGAGCTCGCCGACGGAGTGGCCGGCAAGGTAGTCGGGGGTGAGGCCCCAGGACGCGAGCAGGCGGAACAGTGCGACCTCGACGGCGAACAGGGCGGGCTGGGCGTACCCGGTCCGGTCGAGGAGTGCGGCCTCGGCGGAGCCCGGTCCGGCGAACAGCACCTCGCGCAGCGGCCGGTCCAGGTCGCCGTCGAACCGGGCCAGGACCTCGTCCAGCGCGTCGGCGAACACCGGGTGGCGGTCGTAGAGTTCGCGGCCCATACCGGGCCGCTGGCTGCCCTGGCCGGTGAACAGGAAGGCGGTCCGGCCGCGCCCGGCGGTGCCCTGGACGATGCCGGGGCCGGGCAGTCCGTCGCGCAGTGCGCGCAGACCGCGGGTCAGCTCGTCGCGGTCGGTGGCGATGACCGCGGCCCGGCGCTCCAGTGCGGCCCGCGAGGTGGCGAGGGAGTGGGCGAGGTCGGTGAGGTGGGCCTCAGGCCGCTCCTCGACGAAGGCGAGCAGGCGGGCGGCCTGGGCGCGCAGCGCGGCCTCGCCGCGGCCGGAGACCAGGACGGGCACCAGGCCGTCCCGCGGCGGGGCGGCGGCCGCGGTCTCCTCGTCCGCGGGGGCCTGTTCGAGGATGGTGTGGACGTTGGTGCCGCTGATGCCGAAGGAGGAGACGGCGGCGCGGCGCGGCCGGCCGGTTTCGGGCCACGGGGTGCGTGCGGTGAGCAGTCCGATGGCGCCCGAGGACCAGTCGACGTGGGTGGAGGGCCGGTCGATGTGCAGGGACTTGGGCACCACGCCTTCTTGGAGGGCGCGGACGAGTTTGATGACGCTGGCGACACCGGATGCCATCTGGGTGTGGCCGATGTTGGACTTGACCGAGCCGAGCAGCAGCGGCCGTTCGGGGTCGCGGTCCGGCCCGTAGGTGGTGAGCAGGGCCTGGGCCTCGATGGGGTCGCCGAGGGCGGTGCCGGTGCCGTGGCCTTCCAGGACGTCGATGTCGCCGGGTGCGATGCCGGAGTTGGCGAGGGCCTGGCGGATGACGCGCTGCTGGGACGGGCCGTTGGGTGCCGTCAGGCCGTTGGACGCGCCGTCCTGGTTGACGGCGGAGCCGCGGATGACGGCGAGCACCTGGTGTCCGTTGGCGCGGGCTTCGGAGAGCCGCTCCAGCAGGACCAGGCCGACGCCCTCGGCGAGGGTCATCCCGTCGGCGCCGTCCGCGTATGCCTTGCAGCGGCCGTCCTCGGCGAGGGCGCGCTGCCGGCTGAAGCCGACGAACGACATCGGCGTGGACATGATGCTGACGCCGCCGGCCAGGGCGAGCGAGCTCTCACCGTTGCGCAGTGACTGGCAGGCCAGGTGCATGGCGACGAGGGAGGAGGAGCAGGCGGTGTCGAGCGTGACGGCGGGGCCCTCGAAGCCGAAGAGGTAGGACACCCGGCCGGACAGCACGCTGGAGAGCGTGCCGGTGATCATGTGGCCTTCCGAGCCCTCGCTGCTGGGCACGGTGGAGGCGTAGTCCTGGTAGCTGGCGCCGACGAAGGTGCCGGTGCGGCTGCCGCGTTGGGCGACCGGGTCGATGCCGGCGTGCTCGAACGCCTCCCAGGCGGTCTCCAGCAGGAGCCGCTGCTGCGGGTCCATGGCGAGCGCTTCGCGGGGTGAGATGCCGAAGAAGCCGGGGTCGAACTCGGCGACGTCGCGCAGGAATCCGCCCTGGACGGAGTAGGTGCGGCCGGGTCGGTCCGGGTCCGGGTCGTACAGTCCCTCGGCGTCCCAGCCGCGGTCGGCGGGGAAGCCGGAGACCGCGTCGACCTCGTCCAACGCGATCCGCCACAGGTCCTCGGCGGAGCCGACCCCGCCGGGGTAGCGGCAGCTCATGCCGATGATGGCGATCGGGTCGTCGGCGGCGGGGGCGCTCGTCGGGGCGGCACCGGCGTCGGCGGACCGGGCACCGGCCAGTTCGCCGTGCAGGAAGGCGGCCAGCGCGGCCGGGTTGGGGTAGTCGAAGACCATCGTCGACGGCAGCGTCAGGCCGGTGACCGAGGCGAGCCGGTTGCGCAGGCCCACGGCGGTCAGCGAGTCGAAGCCGACGTCGCGGAAGGCCCGCTGGTCGGTGAGGTCCTCGGCGGAGGACAGTCCGAGGACGGACGCGGCCTCGGTGCGGACGGTCTCCAGGAGTGTGCGTCGCTGCTCGGCGTCGGACAGGGTGCGCAGCGCGGCGGCGAACTCGCCCTGGGCTTCGGCCCCGGCGCCCTGTTCGGCGGCCGCGGTGAGCCGCCGGACCTCGGGCACCTCGTCGAAGAGCGGGGTGGGGCGGCCCGAGGTGTAGACGGGGTGGTAGGTCTCCCAGTCCACGTCGGCGACCGCGAGGACGCGCTCGTCGTCGTCCAGGGCGCGCTGCAAGCCGCTCAACGCGAGCTGCGGGTCCATGAATTCCAGGCCGCTGCGTCGGATCGTCCCGGGATCGACCCGGCCCAGTTTGAGGTCGTCGGCCCAGATGCCCCAGGACAGCGACAGGGCGGGCAGTCCGCGGGCCCGCCGGTGCTCGGCGAGCGCGGCGAGGTAGGCGTTGCCGGCGACGTACGCGGCGTGCGCGCCGCTGCCCCACATGCCGGCGGTGGAGGAGTACAGGACGAAGTCGTCCAGCTCGTCGTCGTCGAGCAGGTCATCGAGGATCTGCGCACCGGTGACCTTGGCGTGCAGCACCCGGTCGAAGTCCACCGGCGTGGTGGCGTCCAGGGTGTGCAGCTCGATGGTGGCGGCGGTGTGGACGACGGTGCGGACGGTGCGGCCGTCGTCCTTGAGGTCGGCCAGTAGCGCGGCGACCGCGTCACGGTCGGTGATGTCGCAGGCGACAACAGTCGCCTCGGTACCCAACTCGGCCAATTCCGCGACGAGTTCGGGGGCCCCGGGGGCTTCCGCACCCCGCCGGCTGACCAGCACCACATGCTCGGCGCCACGCCCCGCCAGCCACCGGGCGAGGTGCGGGGCAAGGGTCCCGGAGCCGCCGGTGACCAGCGTCGTACCGCGCGGCGTCCAGGTGCCGGCGGCCCGGCCGGGGGTGGCCTCGGCCCGGACGATGCGACGGGTGAAGATCCCGGAGGGCCGGATGGCGAGTTGGTCGTCGGCACCGAGGGCGCCGGACAGCACGGCGGCGAGCCGCTGGCCGGCCCGGGCGTCGAGCGCGGCGGGCAGGTCGACGGTGCCGCCCCAGCGCTGCGGATACTCCAGCGCCGCGGTCCAGCCGATGCCGGTGACCTGCGCCTGGACGGGGGCGGTCAGCTCGTCGGCCCGGCCGGTGGAGACCGCACCGCGGGTCAACGCCCATACGGGGGCGTCGATTTCGGCGTCGCCGAGCGCCTGGATCAGCGCCACGGTCAGAGCGGTGCCGAGCACCAGGGAGGTGCCGGGGACCGCGCCGGTCCGCTCGGCGGCGGCGAGGACGGAGACGATTCCGGTGGCGGTTCCGGTGGTGTCCGCCGCCCCGGCCAGGCGTTCCCGTAGGACGGCCCGGTCGGTGCACGCCTCGTCGAGGACCAGACGGTGCACCTCGGCGCCGTGCGTTTCCAGTGCCGCGGCGACGTCGGTGTCGTCGATGCCGTCGGCGGTGACCAGCAGCCAACTGCCGGTCAGGGACGGGTGCGGCAGGGTGCCGCCGAGGGGCTGCCAGGCGACGCGGTAGCGCCAGGCGTCCACGGTGGAACGGTCGCGGCGGGCCCGGCGCCAGGAGGACAGGGCCGGCAGCACGGCGGCGACGGAGTCCTCGTCGGTGCCGAGGGTGGCGGTCAGCGCGGAGACGTCACCGTCCTCGACGGCGCTCCAGAACGCCGCGTCGCCCGGGTCGGCGGCGGCGCCGGCCTCCGGGGCGGGCGGTACGGCCCACAGGTGTTCGCGTTGGAAGGCGTAGGTCGGCAGGTCGACCCGGGACGCACCGGTCCCCTCGAACACACCCGCCCAGTCCACCTCCACCCCCCGCACAAAGAC
>NZ_JBHVQS010000074.1:0-35709 GCF_042886435.1 Streptomyces sp. NPDC058000 | reverse complement strand
CAACACACCTATAAACACAGCAATATTCTTCTCGTCTATTTTTTTTTAATATCTTCGGTGGTTGTGGGGGGGCCTCCGCCAAACCCCTCCCCGCCGCCCGCCGGGGCTCAGACGAATTCGGTGGGCAGCACCGGCTCCCCGCGGGACAGCTGCGTCGCCGACAGCGGCAGCCCGGCGCGGGCCGCGATATGCCGGTTCCGGGCCGCGTCCAGCGGCTCCCGGGCCACCACCTTGCCGCCGCTGACCAGCGGTACCTGGAGCAGCTGGTCGGTCAGTCCGGCCGGCACCGGGCCGGTGCCGACCACCTCGGCCTCCGCCACCCCGTCCTCGTCCAGCCGGCGCGCCGCCCACTTGCGGCCGCCGACCGAGGACTTGGCGCCCATCGACTTCTTCGCCACCGGCCGCAGCGGTGTGCCCGGCTCGTTGCTGTCCGCCCGCGCGACCAGCTTGTAGACCATCGAGCAGGTCGGATGCCCGCTGCCGGTGACCAGCTGGGTGCCGACGCCGTACGCGTCCACCGGTGCGGCGGCGAGCGACGCGATGGCGTACTCGTCCAGGTCGCTGGTGACCACGATCTTGGTCTTGGTCGCGCCCAGCTCGTCCAGCTGCTGGCGCACCCGGTGCGCGATCAGCAGCAGGTCACCGGAGTCGATCCGGACCGCCCCCAGGCCGGGGCCGGCCACCTCCACGGCGGTGCGCACCGCCGTGGTGACGTCGAAGGTGTCCACCAGCAGCGTGGTCCCGCTGCCCAGCGTGTCGACCTGTGCGGTGAAGGCGTCCCGTTCGCTGTCGTGCAGCAGGGTGAAGGCGTGCGCGCTGGTGCCGACCGTGGGGATGTTGTAGCGGAAGCCGGCCGCCAGGTCGGAGGTGACGTGGAAGCCGCCGACGTACGCGGCGCGGGCCGCGGCCACCGCCGACAGCTCGTGGGTGCGTCGGGCACCCATCTCCATCAGCGGCCGGTCGCCGGCCGCCACCGCCATCCGGGACGCCGCCGCGGCCACCGCCGAATCGTGGTTGAGGATCGACAGGATCGCCGTCTCCAGCACCACCGCCTCGGCGAAGGTGCCCTCGACGCGCATGATCGGCGAGCCGGGGAAGTAGACCTCGCCCTCCGGGTAGCCCCAGATGTCGCCGCGGAAGCGGTAGTCGGCCAGCCAGTCCAGCGTCGGCTCGTCGAGGATGCCGCGCTCCTGCAGGAAGCCCAGGATCGTGTCGTCGAAGCGGAAGTTCTCCACCGCGTCCAGCACCCGCCCGGTGCCGGCCACCACGCCGTAGCGGCGGCCCTCGGGGAGCCGTCGGGTGAAGACCTCGAAGACCGACCGGCGGTCCGCGGTCCCGGACCGCAACGCGGCCTGCAGCATGGTGAGTTCGTACTGGTCGGTGAAGAGTGCCGTCGACGGCACGGCCACCGGCAGCCCCAGGTCTGCTGTGTTCATGGGGGAGATGCTACCCCCAATACTCGTCACTTTGACGATAGTAGGCCCGGGAGGCGCCCGTCGGCCGGGCGCCGCGCCAGCGCGGCCCGCGCCGGGGCCGTTTGTGCGTCCCCCGCCCCCGGGTGGCAGCATGGGCCCTGTGAGCGCCCACCCGTCACCCATGAGCACCCTCAGGCCGCACTGCGGCAGCCTCAGCGTTCCGGTCGAGATCGAGCGCCCGGAGACGAGTGAGGCACCCTTCGCGGTGCCGTCGCCCGATACCCCATGGGTCACGATCGTTCACAACGACCCCGTGAATCTCATGAGCTATGTCTCCTACGTCTTCCAGACGTACTTCGGCTACTCCAAGGACAAGGCGCACCGGCTGATGCTCGACGTCCATCACAAAGGCCGCGCGGTCGTCTCCAGCGGCACCCGCGAGGAAATGGAACGCGACGTGCAGGCCATGCACGGCTATGGCCTGTGGGCGACCCTCCAGCAGGACCGCGGATGACCGGCCAGTTCGAACCGCTGCCCGGCGGCGGCGCGGCCGCCCCGCTCGACGAGGTCGAGATCTCCATCCTGCGCAGCCTCGCCGTCCAGTTGCTGGAACTGATCGGCCCGGGTGCGGAGCCGGCCGGCTCCAGCGAGGACGACATGCTGGCCGCGCTCTTCGCCGAGGGCCCCAGTGAGCCGCCGTCCGACCCGGTGCTGGCCCGTTTCTTCCCCGACGCCTACGGCGGCCCCGACCTCGTCCCGGACGACGACGTCTGCGCCGCCTCCGCGGAGTTCCGCCGCTACACCGAGAACGACCTGCGGGCCCGTAAGCGCGAGGACGCCCTGGCGCTGGTCCGGGCGCTGGACGCGCTGTCGGCCGAGAGCGGGGGCGCGGTGCTGCGGCTCAAGCCGGACGAGTGCCGACAGTGGCTCGGTGCGCTCAACGACCTGCGGCTGGCCATCGGCACCCGGCTGGAGGTCACCGACGATGACGACGGCGGGGAACTGCTGCGGCTGCCGGACAGCGATCCGCGCAAGCCCATGGTGCTGGCCTACTTCTGGCTCGGCGGCCTCCAGGAGACGCTCGTCGAGGCGCTGACCGGCTGACCGGCCGACCGGCTGACCGGCTGACCGGCGGACGGCGGTCCGGCCGGGCGGCTCCGGCGCAAACCGGGGCGCAAGGGGCTGATCGTCCACCCCGCGTTCGCTCAGCGGAGCCTCAAATCCGGATAACGATCGCGTTACCGACCCCGGGTGCTGTGCTGTAGATTTCGCTTTTTGTCCTGATTCCGCTGTGGGATGGCTCACGCCGAGTCTGGTCGATCTCCGGCAGGCCGTGATAAAAGTTCTCGACCTGCCGTCAGCGACGCCACCCCTGTCGCTGCGGGAGCGCTGAGCCGGCCGACCGTCGGCGTGCAGGAACTCCATCCGGGGGGATCGGGACCCGATCCGGAAAGAACCGGGTCGGTATGGAGAAAGGCGCACCACTCATGACCTCTGTGCAGGTCGACAAGCATTCCGACGGCAACGAGGCCGCTGGCCAAGCCCCCGAAGAGGGCTACCAGCGGGGTCTGGGCAATCGTCAGATCCAGATGATCGCCATTGGTGGCGCCATCGGTACCGGTCTGTTCCTCGGAGCAGGCAAGGCCATTTCCAAGGCCGGGCCGAGCATCATCCTGGCGTACGCCATCGTCGGTCTGGTCATCTTTTTCATCATGCGGGCCCTGGGCGAACTGCTCATGTACCGGCCCGTCTCCGGCTCGTTCTCCGAGTACGGCCGGGAATTCCTCGGCCCGTTCATCGGGTTCGTCACGGGCTGGACCTACTGGCTCTTCTGGGTCGTCACCAGCATCACCGAAGTGACCGCCGCGGCCACCTATGTCCAGTATTGGAATAAAGGCATACCCCAATGGGTCTCGGCGTTGGTCTTCACCATCGCGCTCTTCGGTATCAACCTGATCTCGGTGAAGCTCTTCGGTGAACTGGAATTCTGGTTCTCGATGGTCAAGGTCACCGCGATCATCGGCATGATCCTGATCGGCATCGGCGTCATCACCCTCGGCTTCTCCAAGGCCGGCGACACCGCGTCGTTCAGCCTGCTGTGGAGCCACGGCGGCTTCTTCCCCAAGGGCATCGGCGGCACGCTGATGACGCTCCAGATCGTGATGTTCGCCTTCCTCGCCGTCGAACTCGTCGGCGTCACCGCGGGCGAGGCGAACGACCCGAAGAAGGTGCTCCCCAAGGCCATCAACACCGTGCCGTGGCGGATCGGCCTCTTCTACATCGGCTCGCTCATCATCATCCTGTCCGTCGTCAGCTGGACGTACTTCAAGCCGGGCGTCAGCCCCTTCGTCGCGGCCTTCGCCAAGATCGGCCTGCCGGCCGGCGCGGGCATCGTCAACTTCGTCGTGCTGACCGCGGCGCTGTCCTCGGCCAACTCCGGTATGTACTCCACCGGCCGGATGCTGCGCGACCTGGCGCTCAACGGCCAGGGCCCCAAGATCTTCACCAGGCTCAGCAAGACCGGCCTGCCCACCTGGGGCACCGCCGTCTCGGCCGCCATGATGCTGTTCGGCGTCTACATCAACTACCAGTGGCCCGGTGACGCGTTCAACTACGTCGTCTCCTTCGCCACGATCTCCGGTATGTGGGCGTGGATCGTCATCCTGCTCTCGCAGCTGCGCTACCGGGCCAAGGCGAACCGCGGTGAGCTGCCGCAGTCCGAGTTCAAGGCCCCCGGCGCCCCGTACACCTCGCTCTTCGCGCTGGCCTTCATCGGCATGGTGATCGTGATGATGGGCATCGACCCGGACGCCCGGATCTCGCTCTACGCGGCGCCCCTGTGGGCGATCATCCTGGCCGTGGGCTACGTGGCGATCAAGCGCCGGGACGCCGCACAGCTGTCCCGGACGCCCGCGGAGTCGGCCGAGAAGGGCTGACATCCCGCGGAAAACCGGCGGAACATCCACCGGCTGTCCAGCATTCGGGCCCGCGCGTACCACTCTTCGGTACGCGCGGGCCCGTCTGTTCGTCGCCCGGCACCACCCTTGCCGGAGCGCTTCGCACGCGCCTCCTTATTCTTGGCCGCATGCTGACCCTCACCAAGGCCCTCCACGACCAGATCGTCGAGCACGCCCGCCAGGACCACCCCGACGAAGCCTGCGGCGTGGTCGCGGGCCCGGCCGGCAGCGGCCGCCCCGAGCGGTTCATCCCGATGCTCAACGCCGCCCGCTCGCCCACGTTCTACGAGTTCGACTCCGCCGATCTCCTCAAGCTCTACCGCGAGATGGACGACCGGGACGAGGAACCGGTCATCGTCTACCACTCGCACACCGCCACCGAGGCGTACCCCTCGCGCACCGACATCACCTACGCCAACGAGCCCGGCGCGCACTACGTCCTGGTCTCCACCGCCGACACCGACGACGCCGGCCCCTTCCAGTTCCGCTCGTTCCGCATCGTGGACGGTGAGATCACCGAGGAAGAGGTCCGGATCGTCGAGAGCTACGCCTGAGAAGTGGCGAGTGGCCGACCTCATGTCGGAGCCGGTCGGCGGCCGTGACCTGGGGGTTCACCCCCGGTCATGGTGCGTACGGAAGATCGGGCCCGCCCCGCGTCCCACCTGTCGTACAGCGAGCGTCCGCATCATGGGACGAGGTTCCAGAACCCGGACCGGGAATCGATACGATGACCGCATGGTTGAGCATGTCGTGTGGGGAGTGAGCGAGCAGCGGCCGGGCGTGCAGCCGCACGCCCCGCTCGCCACGCGCCGCTCCGCCTCCGCACTCCTGGGCGCCTTCGGCTGCGGAGCCGCCCGGCTGCACATCGACCTGTGCCGCCTGTCCAGCGCCATCTGTCCGCGCTGCGCCGCGAGCTGACCGCCGCCGGCCCGCGGCGTCATGCCGCACCCGCCCCGTACGGGCCCCGCGCCGTCCGGCGCCCCGCACCTCCCGCACCGCCGCGGTACCCCGCTCACGCACCGCCCGCACACCGCACCCGCATCCCGAACTCCGACAGGAGCACTCCCATGGCCATCGAGGTCCGCATCCCGACCATCCTGCGCAGCTACACCGACGGCGAGAAGGCCGTCGCGGGCAGCGGCGCGACTCTCGACGAACTCTTCAAGGACCTGGACGGCCGGCACGCCGGGATCCGCGAGCGCCTGGTCGACGACGGTGGGGAGCTGCGCCGCTTCGTGAACGTCTACCTCAACGACGAGGACGTGCGCTTCCTCGCCGGCATCACCACCGAGCTCGGCGACGGCGACAGCGTGACGATCCTGCCGGCCGTGGCCGGTGGAAGGGTCTGACAGACGTGCGGTACGACTCCCCGCTGGCGGCGGTCGGGAACACCCCTCTCGTCCGCCTCCCGCGCCTCTCGCCCTCCGAGGACGTCCGCATCTGGGCGAAGCTGGAGGACCGCAACCCCACGGGTTCCGTCAAGGACCGGCCCGCGCTCCACATGATCGAGCAGGCCGAGAAGGACGGCCGGCTCACCCCCGGCTGCACGATCCTGGAGCCCACCAGCGGCAACACCGGCATCTCGCTCGCCATGGCGGCCAAGCTCAAGGGCTACCGCATCGTCTGCGTGATGCCGGAGAACACCTCCGCCGAGCGGCGTGAACTGCTCGCCATGTGGGGTGCCGAGATCATCCCCTCGCCCGCGGCGGGCGGCTCCAACACCGCCGTGAGGGTCGCCAAGGAGCTCGCCGCCGAGCACCCCGACTGGGTGATGCTCTACCAGTACGGCAACCCCGACAACGCCGGCGCCCACTACGCCACCACCGGCCCCGAGATCCTCGCCGACCTGCCCTCGGTCACCCACTTCGTGGCCGGCCTGGGCACCACCGGCACCCTGATGGGCGTCGGCCGCTACCTGCGCGAGCACGTCCCCGGCGTCCAGATCGTCGCCGCCGAACCCCGCTACGACGACATCGTCTACGGCCTGCGCAACCTCGACGAGGGCTTCATCCCCGAGCTCTACGACGAGACCGTCCTGACCACCCGCTTCTCCGTCGGCTCCGAGGACGCGGTCCGCCGCACCCGTGAACTCCTCGCGACGGAAGGCATCTTCGCCGGCATCTCCACCGGCGCGGCGCTGCACGCCGCCCTCGGCGTGGCCCGTAAGGCGGCCCGGGCCGGCGCGTCCGCGGACATCGTCTTCGTCGTCGCCGACGGCGGTTGGAAGTACCTCTCCACCGGCGTCTACACCGCCGAGTCGACCGAGGCGGCGATCGCGGCGCTGCACGGGCAGCTCTGGGCGTAGGCCCCGGGATTCCCAGGGGGTGGCTGCCGGCGTCCGCCGGAGCCACCCCCTGATGCGTTGGCCCGCGGCGGGTGCGGCCGGGCCGACTTTCCGCCCACCGGAAGCCCGGCCCGCGGCCCGCCGCCGAACCCCCACCCGGACTGGTGATTCCGCCCACAGCTCGCCCCACCTAAGGCGCCTCGGGCCCCTTCGCGCCTTACGCTCGTGGGCACCGCACCGACCGCCACGGACCCGGCAGCAGCCCGGCACGGCACCGCCGGGACAACCCGTAGGGGACCTTCCCGAGCTCTCAACTGTGTTCGAGCAGGGGAGGCCCCTATCCGCCGCCCTCCCCCAGCTACCGCTGGGAGGTGCCCCCAGCCCATGGAGGTTCACGCCCGCATGAAGCTCACCGTCGTCGGATGCTCGGGGTCGTTCCCCTCCATGGAATCGGCCTGTTCGAGCTACCTCCTGGAGGCCGACGGCTTCAGGCTGCTCCTCGACATGGGCAACGGCGCCCTCGGCGAGTTGCAGCGCCACTGCGGTCTCTACGACCTGGACGCCATCCTCCTCTCGCACCTGCACGCCGATCACTGCATCGACCTGTGCGGCTACTTCGTCGTCCGCTACTACCGCCCGGACGGCAGCCGCTGCGCACCGCTGCCGCTCTACGGGCCGGTCGGCACCGAACGCCGGCTCACCGTCGCCCACGCCGACCTGCCGCACGAGGCGGCGATGAGCGAGGTCTTCGACTTCCGCACGCTGACCCCCGGCACCCTGACCATCGGCCCGTTCACCCTCCAAGCGGAACGGGTCAGCCACCCCGTCGAGGCGTACGGCTTCCGTATCGAGCACGGCGGCCGCACCCTGACGTACTCCGGCGACACCGGGCCCTGCGAGGCGTTGGACCGCCTCGCCGAGGGCGCCGACCTCTTCCTGTGCGAGGCGTCCTTCACCCACGGCAAGGAGGACATCCCCGACCTCCACCTCAACGGCCGGGAGGCCGGCGAGCACGCCCGGCGGGCCGGTGCGGGGCGGCTGGTGCTGACCCACATCCCGCCGTGGACCGACCCGGACATCAGCGTCCGCGACGCCCAGAAGGTCTACGACGGACCGGTCGAGGTCGCCAAGGCCGGCGCGGTCTACGAGGTCTGAGCCGCTCCGGCGCGCCGGTCCGGTGCGGGATCTCCGCCGCACCGCCGAACCCCGGCGCCAGCTCCCACAGCAGGACTCAGGCACATCCCGTGCATGTGCGGAGAGTTGGTACCGGGGAAGAAGAAAACCGGGTCCCCCGTCGTCTGCGGACGGGGGACCCGGTTCTTATGGGCTGCCGGTGCGGCCTACTTGGCCTCGGCCTTCTGCAGCTCTGCCAGTTCCTCGTCGGACTCGCGGCCCGGCGTCGGGAGGTTGAACTTGGTGATGGCGAAGCGGAAGACCACGTAGTACAGCACCGCGAAGCACAGGCCCACCAGGGCGAGGCCCCATGGGTTGGACGCGATGCCCAGGTTGAGGAGGTAGTCGATCGCGCCGGCCGAGAAGCCGAAGCCGTCCTTCATTCCCAGGGCCCAGGTCAGTGCCAACGAGACGCCGGTGAGCACGGCGTGGATCGCGTACAGGACCGGTGCGATGAACATGAAGGTGAACTCGATCGGCTCGGTCACACCGGTGACGAACGCGGTGAGCGCGAGCGAGAGCATCATGCCGCCGACGACCTTGCGGCGCTCGGGGCGCGCGCAGTGGACGATCGCGAGGCAGGCGGCCGGCAGGGCGAACATCATGATCGGGAAGAACCCGGTCATGAACTGTCCGGCGGAGGGGTCGCCGGCGAGGAAGCGCGCGATGTCGCCGTGCTTGCCGTGGTAGTCGCCCGCCTGGAGCCACGGGAAGGAGTTCAGCAGGTGGTGCATGCCGACCGGGATCAGCGCGCGGTTGGCGACACCGAAGATGCCCGCGCCCACGGCGCCCGAACCGACCAGCCACTCGCCGAAGTTGTGCAGCCCCGCGCCGAGCACCGGCCAGATGAGGCCGAAGACGATGCCGATGGCCAGGCCGGCGAAGGCCGACAGGATCGGCACGAGCCGGCGGCCGCCGAAGAAGCCCAGCCAGTCGGGCAGCTTCTTGCGGTAGAAGCGCTGGTAGAGCAGCGCCACGACGAGCCCCATCACGACGCCGCCGAGGACGCCGGCGTTGACCGGTGCCTCGTTCATGACGATCTTGCCGTCGACGACCGCGGCGACCTTCGGCAGGCTCTTGTCCGTGAAGGTGGCGAGCACCTTCTGGAAGACCAGGTAACCGGTCACCGCGGCCAGGGCGGTCGAGCCGTCCGACTTCTTCGCGTAGCCGATCGCGATGCCGACGGCGAACAGCAGCGGCATGTTGTCGAGGATCGCGCCGCCGCCGGCGGCCATGTAGCTGGCGATCTTGGTGATGACCGTCGGGAACGACTCCCGGCCGAGCATGTCACTGTTGCCTAGGCGGACAAGCAGGGCGGCTGCGGGCAGCACGGCGACCGGCAGCATGAGGCTGCGGCCGATGCGCTGCATGACAGCCATCGCGCCGGAACCCTTCTTCTTGTCGGCCGCGGGAGCGGCACTGGCCGTGGACACAACTTCCTCCAGTGGGCAAGACGCCGCCCGGGTCAAGGGGTGGGGGGTGGTGGCGTCTCGGGGGACTCGGCCAGAACGGCCGCATGGTCTACACCCGTGAGTGGTGTAGACCTGTTGTAGCACGGGGGAGGCGGTGCGAGGAACCCACGGAATTCACGATCCCTGTCATGGCGTGCCGAACCGCCGCAAACGCTGCTGAAGCGGAGCGGCGGGACACGTCCGGAACCGGGGCGTCCGCCCCCGGCCGCCGCCGGACCCGGGAGGGCGGCCTACGCGACGTTGTCCCGCTCCATCGCGTCCCCCACCTCGTCCGGCTCCCGGCCGGGGGTCGGTAGGTCGAACACGGTGATCGCCAGCCGGAAGAGCACGTAGTAGACCACCGCGAAACCCAGCCCGATCGGAATGATCAGCCACGGTTTGGTCGCCAGCCCCCAGTTGATGACGTAGTCGATCAGCCCCGCCGAGAAACTGAAGCTGTCGTGCACCCCCAGCGCCCAGCACACCGCCATCGACACACCCGTCAGCACCGCGTGGATCCCGTACAGCACCGGCGCGATGAACATGAACGAGTACTCCACCGGCTCGGTCACCCCGGTCACGAACGAGGTCAGCCCGACCGACAGCATCATTCCGGCCACCTCCTTGCGGCGGTGCGGCCGGGCGCAGTGCGCGATCGCCAGCGCCGCGGCCGGCAGCGCGAACATCATGATCGGGAAGAATCCGGTGGTGAACTGGCCCGCCGTCGGATCGCCCACCATGAACCGGTTGATGTCGCCGTGCACCACCGTCCCGTCCGGCTTGGTGAAATTCCCGAACTGGAACCACAGGAACGTGTTCAGGAACTGGTGCAGCCCCACCACCAGCAACGCCCGGTTCGCCACCCCGAAGATCCCCGAACCCCACGAGCCCAGCGCCGTCAGCCACTCGCTGAAGCTCGTCAGCGCGTCACCGATCGGCGGCCACACCCACAGGCAGACCACCGCGAACGCCAGCCCGACGAAGGCCATCACGATCGGCACCAACCGCCGCCCGTTGAAGAAGCCCAGCCAGTCCACCAGCTTCACCCGGTGCAACCGCTGCCAGAACCACGCCGACAGGAAGCCCATCACGATGCCGCCGAAGACCCCCGGATTCTGGAACGTCGCCTGCGTCGCCTTCCCCTTCGCGTCGACGCACACCCCGCTCCACAGCCCGGCCTGCGTATACGCCTGCCCCGGCGGGCAGTGCACCGGGAACTGGTGCAGCACCGCGTAGTAGACGAGGAAACCGGCCACCGCCGCCAGCGCCGTCGAGCCGTCCGCCTTCTTCGCCATCCCGATCGCCACACCGATGCTGAACAGCAACGGCAGCCCCAGCCCGGAATCCAGCAGCCCCCCGCCCGCCCCCAGGAACACCCTGGCGACGCTGTCCCAGCCGAGCCCCTTGTTGCCGAAGACGTCCGGCTGCCCCAGCCGGTTGAGGATGCCCGCCGCCGGCAGCACCGCGATCGGCAACTGAAGGCTGCGGCCCATCTTCTGCAGCCCCTGGAAGAGGCCCGCCGTCCGGCTCCTGGTCGGGCTCGCCGGCCCCTTTCCCGGCGCCGTGCCTGCCGCGTCCGAACTCATCCGCGCCCTCCGCCCGCTCCCGGCGCCGGCCCGGCGGCGCCCGGCCTACCGCTTGCCGCATACTGGTGGTGTAGACCATTTATCGGGGTGCGTCCCGGACGCCTCCTCCGATGATCGCCATCCTTCGCCAGGTAGCGGACAAACGCCCATGGAAGTGGGCTGAACGTGCGTTACCGTGTGAAAACCGCGCGGCGGAACCGCCGACGGCCGAGACAAGCAGGAGTGGACATGGCCACCAAGGCTGAGAAGATCGTCGCCGGGCTCGGCGGACTCGACAACATCGAGGAGGTCGAGGGCTGCATCACCCGCCTCCGCACCGAGGTCAACGACGCCTCCCTCGTCGACGAGGCCGCCCTCAAGGCCGCCGGCGCCCACGGCGTCGTGAAGATGGGCACGGCCATCCAGGTCGTCATCGGCACCGACGCCGACCCCATCGCCGCCGAGATCGAAGACATGATGTGAGCCACCGCTCCTGACAAGGGCCTCGTCTCCGGTCTTCTCCGTGTTCCCGGCGTTCCCGGCGTTTACGGTGTTTACGGTGTTCCCGGCATCGGAAGCACCGGAAACGAGGCCCTCCGTGCAGCCGATAGGGTCGGAGCCATGTCTCGCATCGACGGCCGCACCCCCGAACAGCTCCGCCCCGTCACCATCGAACGCGGCTGGAGCAAGCACGCCGAAGGCTCCGTCCTCGTCTCCTTCGGCGACACCAAAGTCTTCTGCACCGCCTCGGTCACCGAAGGCGTACCGCGCTGGCGCAAGGGCACCGGCGAAGGCTGGGTCACCGCCGAATACGCGATGCTGCCCCGCTCCACCAACACCCGCGGGGACCGGGAATCCGTCCGCGGCAAGATCGGCGGCCGCACCCACGAGATCTCCCGCCTGATCGGCCGCTCGCTGCGCGCCGTCGTCGACTTCAAGGCCCTCGGCGAGAACACCGTCGTCCTGGACTGCGACGTCCTCCAGGCCGACGGCGGCACCCGCACCGCCGCCATCACCGGCGCCTACGTCGCCCTCGCCGACGCCATCGGCTGGGCCCAGGGCAAGAAGCTCATCAAGCACGGCCGCCGCCCGCTCGCCGACACCGTCAGCGCCGTCAGCGTCGGCATCGTCGGCGGCGTCCCGCTCCTCGACCTCTGCTACGAGGAGGACGTCCGCGCCGAGACCGACATGAACGTCGTCTGCACCGGCGACGGCCGCTTCGTCGAGGTCCAGGGCACCGCCGAAGCCGCGCCCTTCGCCCGCGACGAACTCAACTCCCTGCTCGACCTCGCCGTCGCCGGCTGTACCGCCCTCGACACCGCCCAGCAGGAAGCGCTGGCCCGCACCCTCTGACCCGACGCGCCCACCGGGGGAGCGGGGCCGGAACGCAACCCTCCGCCCCGCTTCCCCACCCGCCCGCCGGCCGATGGGCGCCCCCGCCCCCACGCACCGGGCAACCCTCCTTCCCCGCCCCGCGTTTCCCCCCGTGCCGAGCCCGCCGTACGCCACCGCCGTACCGCACCACCGCCCCCGGCACCCGTACGCGTCCCCCGTACGTCCCAAGGGAAGGAACGCTCCATGGACCGCCCCCACCGCCTCCGCCCGCGCCGTCCCGCCGCCACCGCGCTCGCCGCGTTGGCCGCCGCCACCCTCGCGCTCCCGCTGCTGACCGCCTGCGGCGCCGTCCAGAAGGCCGTGGACTGCGCCAACACCGCCAGCACCCTCGTCAACGGTGTCGACCACCTCCGCAAGGCCGCCGACCAGGCCCTCGACGACCCCCAGCAAGCCAACAAGGCCCTGGACGCCCTCGACACCGACCTGCGCAAGCTCGGTGCGTCCACCGACGACCCCGAACTCACCAAGGCCATCGCCGCGATGAACGCCGGCATCAAGGACGCCCGCAAGGCCATCGACGACAACCGGGCCCCCGACCTCACCCCCATCGGCCAGGCGGCGAACCGGATCACCACCGCCTGCACCCCGGGCGACAAGGAATAATCGCGTCCCATGGAGTCACAAACCGGCGACCGCCCCGCAGCCCACCGCCGCCTCGTCCTCGCCACCCGCAACAACGGCAAGATCGCCGAACTCCGCGCCATCCTCGCCGCGGCCGACCTCGACGTCGAACTCGTCGGCGCCGACGCCTATCCCGACGTCCCCGACGTCAAGGAAACCGGCGTCACCTTCGCCGAGAACGCCCTCCTCAAGGCACACGCACTCGCCCGGGCCACCGGCCACCCGGCCGTCGCCGACGACTCCGGCCTCTGCGTAGACGTCCTCGGCGGCGCCCCCGGCATCTTCTCCGCCCGCTGGGCCGGCCGGCACGGCGAGGACCAGGCCAACCTCGACCTGCTCCTCGCCCAGCTCTCCGACATCGCCGACGAACACCGCGCCGCACACTTCGCCTGCGCCGCGGCCCTCGCCCTCCCCGACGGCACCGAGCGGGTCGTCGAGGGCACCCTCGACGGCATCCTCCGCCGCACCCCCGCCGGCAACGGCGGCTTCGGCTACGACCCGATCCTCCAGCCCCACGGCGAAACCCGGACCTGCGCCGAACTGACCCCCGCCGAGAAGAACGCCATCAGCCACCGCGGCAAGGCGTTCCGCGCACTGGCACCGGTGGTGCGGGAGTTGTTGGGCTGATCCGGGCAGCACAATGGCCTGCGATCGGAACCTTCGATTCGCAGGCCATTTGTGTGGTGCGGCCGGAGGGACTCGAACCCTCAAGGGATTTCTCCCACAGCATCCTAAGTGCTGCGCGTAGGCCAGTTCCGCCACGGCCGCCAGCCCTCAGCCATCGTACCGGCCCGGCCGTCGATGCGGTGGGTGCGGGCTACCGGCCCCCGCGGTTGCGTCCAGCCGGGCAGCCGCCGCGACGCCAAGTGGCCGTTGTCGCATGGCAGTTGGGGCAAAGCAGCCGGAGGTTCTCCCGGCGATCGTCGCTCCAGTCCCCGCTGATGTGATCGATCTCCAGTGTCATGGGCTTGCCGAGCCACTGCGGGCCGACACCGCACTCGGCGCACTCCTCGGGCACACCGACTTCGCGGAGCGCGCGACGGAGGAGATGGGTTCGCGTTCGGTGCCTACCGTCGTGCTGGACCAGGATGTCTTCGGGGCGCTTGGTACGCACCGCGCCCGGCTTGCCGCGCTGATGTGCCTGCCCCAGGAAGTGGGATATGTCGAGGCCGTCCTGGGCCACCCACATATGGAACAGTGCGCGCAACTGGCGGCTATAGGGTTCCTTTCCGAGCGCGCGGAGAGCGCCGGCGATGGAATTCGCCCCCTCGACCGCGCGACGCAGTTCCTCGGCGGCCGGTTTCAGGGGTGCCCCGTTGGCCCGCACCGGGCGTCGCATGTGCGAGACGTCGATTCCGAAGTGGTCGAACCGCCGGAAAAGATGGCGGCGGAGGTTGCCGTACGGTCGGGTGCCGAAGAACGCGATGACCTCGTCGATGTCGGAATACTTCGCGGCGGCTTCGGCCAATTGCTCGCGGGTGTACTGCACTCCGCGGCTCATGCCGTGTCGCCCTTGGCGCGTGCCTTGCCCCGCCCACGGTAATTATCAGTCGTCGAATGGCAGTTGGGGCAGAGGAACCGAAGGTTCTCGATGCGGTTGTCTCGCCAGTTGCCATCGATGTGGTCGACCTCAAGCGGCAGCCGATGTCCTCGCCAGACCGCTTCCGCACCGCAGCATGCGCATCGCTCGGGGACGCCCACCGCCGTCATCGCCCACTTGAGGCGGTCGCTCGGAATCCGCCGCGCCTGTGCGGCAGGCTGCTCTACGAGTACACCCTCCGGTGTCCGGGGACGGCGGGGCTTGCCACGCTGGGGCGGCAGCTGAAAGTGCGAGGTGTCGATCCCGTACGCCTTGATCCGGCGGCTGATGTGGGTGTGGTGTCCGCCCACGACCTCAAGGCCGAGACGGCGGAGCACCTCGCACATGTTCGTCGAGGCGGACAGCGCCGTCTGGAGCGCTTCCTTCGTCCACTTCACCCCCTCCCGCTCGAAGTGCGACGTGTCGACTCCCAGCTTCCTCATCCGCTCCCTGAGGTAGTTCCGCTTCGAACTCCGCGGGTCCACTCCCAACTTTCCCAACGCCTCCGACAGCGTCCGCGACGACGACGCCGCGGCTTCCAGTCGCTCCCGGGTGTACGGACTCATCGGCATGCTGCCCCCCCTGGTGCCAGCGCACCAGGCCGCCAGGCCCACCCCGTGCGCGCTCTCGGTGCTCGAACTGAGTGACGATCGAACGCGGGGGTGGTCACGGCGGGTGAGTGATCGGATACCCGAGTGCGATCAGAAGCGTGGCTCCGGGGTCCGGGACGCGATCAGTTCGAGGGCCTCCTCCTTGGTGGCGACGGAGGGCGGGGAGCCTTCGAGGGGCTGTTGGGCGGTTTCCTTCATGCAGGCGACGGCGATGACGCCGACGAGGGCGGCGCCCATCGTGTAGTACGCGGGCACCATGACGTTCTTGTCGAAGGCGTCCATGAGGGCGGTGATGACCAGGGGGGTGGTGCCGCCGAACACGGAGACCGCGAGGTTGTAGCCGATGGACAGGGAGCCGTAGCGGACGCTGGTGGGGAAGAGGGCGGGCAGGGCCGCGGACATGGTGCCCAGGAGGCAGAGGAGGGAGAGGCCGAGGAGGGCCGTTCCGCACGAAACGGTGAGCAGGGAGCCCTGTTTGACCAGGAGGAACGCCGGGATGGCGAGGACCAGGAAGCCCAGCATTCCGGTCATGAGGAGGGGTTTGCGGCCGTAGTGGTCGTTGAGTTTCCCGACGGTGGGGAGCAGGCAGGTGAGGACGACCATGGTGACCAGCAGGATCAGCAGGCCGTGGGTCTCGTTGTATTTGAGGGTGTCCGTGAGGTAGGTCGGCATGTAGGAGAGGAGCATGTAGTCGGTGATGTTGTAGGCGCCGACCAGGGCGATACAGAGGATGAGCGCGGGCCAGTGCCGGGTGAGGATTTCGCCCAGCTTCCTCCCCGGGGTGTTGGCGGGGAGGTGGGCGGATTCCTCCTCGCCCCGGGCGGGGGAACCGGTGGGGGCGTGGGTCTGCGCGGCCTCGAATTTCTGGAAGGCCGGGGTCTCGTCGAGCCGGAGCCGGAGGTAGAGGCCGACCAGGCCGAGCGGGCCGGCGATGAGGAAGGGGACGCGCCAGCCCCAGCTGAGCATGGCGTCCGGGCCCAGTGCGGTGTTGAGCACGAGGACGATTCCCGCGGCGCCGGTGTAGCCGATCAGCGTGCCCATTTCCAGGAAGCTGCCGAAATAGCCGCGCTTCTTGTCGGGGGCGTATTCGGCGATGAAGGTCGAGGCGCCGCCGTATTCACCGCCGGTGGAGAAGCCCTGGATCATGCGGAAGAGGATGAGGAGGGCGGGGGACCACAGGCCGATGGTCGCGTAGGACGGGATGAGGCCGATGCAGAGGGTGCCCAGCGCCATCATGATCATGGTGAGGGCGAGCACCTTCTTGCGGCCGACGCGGTCGCCGAGGGGGCCGAAGTAGGCGCCGCCCAGGGGTCGTACGAGGAAGGCCACGGCGAAGGTGGCGAAGGAGGACAGCAGGCTGGTGGTGGCGCTGCCGCCGGGGAAGAAGACCTTGCCGATGGTGAGGGCCAGGTAGCTGTAGATCCCGAAGTCGAACCATTCCATGGCGTTGCCGAGGGCGGCGGCCTTCACCGCGCGGCGGACGGTCGGCTCGTCGGTGACGGTGATGTCGGTGCGGCGGAGCCGCGGGTTGCGGCGTCGGTCGATGACGCGGAAGAGCGCCCAGTGACGTCTGCGTGCCTCCCGGTCCGGTTCCGGCGCGGAGTGGCTGTCTTCGGTACTGAGGTGCGGCACGCGGTGGTCCTCCCGGTCGGTCGGCGCGCGGTTCGGTTACGCGGACGGGGTGTTGGGGCTACGACGGGTGCGCCTGCACGCTGGAGGGCGGGTCAAAACACTGTGAACGGCGAACGCGAGGTATGTCACGTGGAGCCGGTCCGTACGGCGCACGTCAGAGGGGGTGGAGGGTTGTCGTGCGGCGGCGGCTTGTTACACGACTGGTACAAAGCCGAGCGGTCACCGCAGCATTCGGGCAATCAGCCTGTGTCGGGGGGAGAGGAGAGTGGCGGTGACGAAACCGCCCCTTTTTGTCGCAGGCCCGCCGAAGGGTGCCCTTTCGTCGCAGGAAGTGGCAGCCGTCGTGTGGTGTCGAAGTGCCGTGGCCGGTTCCGGGCCGGTGCGGGGCTGCCGCGGCGGTCGTGTTTGCTGGTGGGGTTGACGGGGCGAAGGTGCCCCGGGAGGAGTGTGTGATGACCGACCGCGAAGAGGCCCGCTGGAGGCGCGGGCGCACCGCCCTGCTGGCCTTTGTCGTGGTGACCGCGCTGGCGGCCGGTGGGGTGTGGTTCAGCCAGGCGTCGGACCGGGCGTCGGCGGTGGACGCCGCACCGAAGACCTCGGCCGTCCAGGACGTGAAGTCGGACGGTCGGCCGACCGAAGGTCTCCCGGGCGTCCGCGACTGCGGGATCGGGGAGCCGGAGATAAGGCCCCGGGTGATCACGCTGACCTGCGCCGACGCCGGGATGGTGGCGACCGCGATCACCTGGGACCGCTACGACGCCGACGAGGCCGAGGGCCGGGGTGTGGTGCAGGTCGAGAAGACCGCGGCGGGGGTCGGCACGGACGCCGGGTACCGGGCGACGTTCCGGCTCTACGGCGCGAAGGAGGTCGACGGCGCGCGGGCCTTCACGGGGCTGGAAGTGACCTACGACGGCTCCACGCCGCTCGGTGACACGACGGAGATGTACAACCTCGCGTGATGGGCATTCGAGGCCGGATCGCCCTGGCCATTTCGGGTATGACGGCGCTTGCGGTGGTGGTGCTCGGGTTCGCCGTGCACCACATCGCGGACGTCGAGCGGGAGCGGTCGGCCCGGTCCTATCAGGACGAGCGGCTGAGTTCGGCGCTGCAGATCTACGAGCGGGACGGGACGCTGGCGCTGGGCGCGCAGCTGGACGACGCGACGTTGCCGTCGCCGCTGCGGCAGGCGGTGTTCCACAACCGTTCGGGGACGTATCTCAGCGGGGGCGACGACCCGCGGGTGTGGGCGGCGACCGGGGTCGGCGGGGACGCCGACCGGCCGACGCGCTCGCTGTCGGTGTCGGCGGCGTACCCGGCCGACGATCCGGCGCAGGTGGCGCTGGACCGGGCGCTGCTGATCGCCGGGTGCGGCACGGTCGTGCTGATGGCGGTGGTGTCGTGGTTCGTGTCGCAGCGGTTGTCGCGGCGGCTGCGGCTCAGCGCGGCGGCGGCGCGGCGGATCGCGGCGGGGGAGCCGCCGGACGCGGAGGCGCTGGCCAGCAACGGCCGGGACGAGGTGGCCGAGTTGGGGCGCAGCGTGCACCACATGGCGACGTCGTTGGCGGCCCAGGCGCAGGCGGAGCGGGAGTTCACCGCGGATGTGGCGCACGAGCTGCGGACGCCGGTGGCGGGTCTGGTGGCGGCGGCCGAGCTGTTGCCGGAGCCGCGGGCGGTGGAGCTGGTGCGGGACCGGGCGCAGGCGATGCGGCGGCTGGTGGAGGACCTGCTGGAGGTGTCGCGACTGGACGCGGGGGTGGAGCGGGCCGATCTGGACGCCTGTGAGCTGCCGTCGCTGGTTCGCGGGATCGTGAAGCGGGCGGCGCGGCAGCGTGGGGTGGACGACCTCGCGGTGTCGGTGACGGTCGAGGGCGAGCCGCAGATCGTGGAGACGGACCGGCGGCGGGTGGAGCGGGTGCTGGTGAACCTGCTGGCGAACGCGGCCAAGCACGGCCAGCCGCCGATCGAGGTGGTGGTCGCCGGAGCGCGGATCGTGGTGCGGGACCACGGGCCGGGGTATCCGGCGGACCTGCGTGCGGAGGGACCGCGGCGGTTCCGTACGGCGGCGCCGGAGCGCGGTACGGGGCACGGGCTGGGGTTGACGATCGCGGCCGGGCAGGCGGAGGTGCTGGGGGCGCGGCTGGAGTTCGGCGCCGCCGAGGGCGGCGGCGCCGAGGCCGTGCTGGAGCTGCCGGACCGGGCCGTGGTGACGGTCCCGGAGGTGGCGCCGGCGTCGGCGCCGTAAGGGCTGGCCCGGTCCGCCGCCGGTCCGACGGCTCTACCGCCGGTCCGACGGCTGTAACGGCGTTACAGCGCCAGATCCTTGATGATCTTGGCGACGTGGCCGGTGGCCTTGACGTTGTACAGCGCGCGCTCGACCTTGCCGTCCTCGTCGACGATGACGGTGGAGCGGATCACGCCGGTGACCGTCTTGCCGTAGAGCTTCTTCTCGCCGAAGGCGCCGTAGGAGGTGAGGACCTCCTTGTCCGGGTCACCGAGCAGGGTGACCTTGAGGTCCTCCTTCTCGCGGAACTTCGCGAGCTTCTCCGGCTTGTCGGGGGAGATGCCGATGACGTCGTAGCCGTGGCCGGCCAGGAAGTCGAGGTTGTCGGTGAAGTCGCAGGCCTGCTTGGTGCAGCCGGGGGTCAGCGCGGCCGGGTAGAAGTAGACGATGACCTTGCGTCCCTTGTGGTCGGCGAGCGAGACCTGCTTGCCGTCGGCGTCGGGGAGCGTGAAGGCGGGCGCGGTGTCGCCGGGCTGGAGTCGCTCGCTCATGGTGGGTCTCCGTCTCCTTGCAGGGTCCTGAGGGTGGGGCGGTACGTCCCTGACATTAGGCCAGCGGGCCGCCCCGGCATGAGTCGGCCGGCGGCGGGGGCGCCCCGGCGGCGCGAAACGGGGGTGCTGTGGGGCGCCCGCCGGTGCGAGCTGACAGACTGTCCTTCACGAATCGGCCGCTGATCGCGGTGGCCGGTTTTCGTACGGGGCAGATCCGGAACGTGTCCGGCCCTTGTACGCATCGGCACGAGATGACGGAGGCGGCGCGGTGTCGGAAGCCAGGACCCCTGCGCAGATCGAGGCGGACATCGTCCGCAGGCGGCAGGATCTCGCCGTGACGCTCGACGAGATCGGCGTTCGACTGCACCCGAAGACGATCATGGACGATGCGAAGGCGAAGGCGTCCGCGGCCGTGGACCGCACGGCGGGACGGGCCTACGTGGCCGTCAACCGCCTGGTTTCGGACGTGCGCGGCCAGCTGGTGTCCGAGGACGGGGCGCCCCGCCTGGAGCGGATCATTCCGGTGGCCATGATCGGCGTGGCCGTGGTGGGCCTGCTGGCGCTGGGCTCCAAGAAGCGGCACAAGTAGCCCGCTCGCGAGGCCGGTCCGGCCCTTCGGATCCGGCCCGCGGTGCATGATCGTCGCCGCCGGACAGGTACGGTCATGCCGTGAGCCGGAATAACGCCAAGGACACCCACGACAAGCTGCCGATCCGGATGCTGCACGACCGCGTGCTGGTCCGGACGGACATCCCCGAAGGCGAGCGCCGCTCGTCCGGCGGCATCGTCATCCCCGCGACCGCGGCGGTCGGCCGTCGCCTGGCCTGGGCCGAGGTGGTCGCGGTAGGGCAGAACGTACGGACCGTCGAGGTGGGCGACCGGGTGCTGTACGACCCCGAGGACCGGGCCGAGGTCGAGGTGCGCGGGGTGGCGTACGTGCTGATGCGCGAGCGCGACCTGCACGCGGTGGCCGCGGAGCGCCTGGAGGGCGCGGAGGACTCGACCGGCCTGTACCTGTAGTCAAGCGGCTCCCCCGCGGGCGGTGATCCACGTCACCACCTGCGGGGGAGCCCTTTGCTAGCCTCGGGGGCAACCCGACGAGACGCGCCGTACCGGGTCAGGACAAGACGACGCACCCCTGTTGAAGTCCTTTCACGGAGGTGCCGTCATGGCATGGATTCTGCTCGTCGTCGCCGGCCTGTTGGAGGTCGGCTGGTCGATCGGGATGAAGTTCACCGACGGATTCACCCGGCTGTGGCCCAGTGTCGCCACCGGCGCGGGCATCGTCGCCAGCATGGTGCTGCTCTCCTACGCGGCCCGGACCCTGCCGATCGGCACCGCCTACGGCGTCTGGGTCGGCATCGGCGCGGCCGGTGCGGCGGTGATCGGGATGCTGGTGCTCGGTGAGCCCGCGACCGCCGCGCGGATCTTCTTCATCTGTTTGCTGCTGGTGGCCGTGGTCGGCTTGAAGGCCACGTCCGGTCACTGACGCGGGCCGACGGATAGTCGTCGGCCCGCGTCAGCCGGCTATCCGCCGCCCCACCGTTGCGCGTAGTCGTCGGCGTCGGGCGGGCCCACGGTCGGGAACTCCTCGGTGGGTTCGGCGGTCGTCGGCACCTCGGTGGGGATCGGCGGGACGGTCGGTTCGCCGGTCGGCCCGGTGGGGGCGCCGGTCCCGGTCGGCGCCCCGGTGTCGGTCGGGGTGACGCTGCCGGACGGGCCGGTGCTCGGTGAGGTCGAGGCGCTCGCCGACTCCGAGTCGTCGGCGGACGGCGAGGCGGACAGGCCCGGCTCGGCGCCGTCCTGGAGCTGCAGGTCGAAGTCGTGGACGGGGCGGCCGGTGAGCGCCGCCGCGGTGTAGTCGGCCCAGATCTGGGCGGGGAAGTCGCCGCCGTTGAGGCGGTCCCGCCCGGCCGCGCCGTAGAGCGGTTCCTGGACGGCGGTCTCCGGGTGCTGGCCCAGGACGGCGACGACGGTGGCCAGGTCGGGGGTGTAGCCGGCGAACCAGGCGGCCTTGTCCTTCTCCGCGGTGCCGGTCTTGCCGGCCGCCGGACGGCCGGCGCCCTGGGCGGCGGTGCCGGTGCCGCCGTCGACGACGCTGCGCAGGATCTGGGTGGTGGTGTCGGCGGCGGCCCGCTCGACGGCGGTGGTCTCCTCGCGCTCCGGGAGGTCGATGGCCTCGCCGCCCTTGGCGACGCGGTCGACCAGGGTGTAGGGGAGCTGCCGGCCGTGGTGCGCGAGGGTCGCGTAGACCTGGGTCATGTCCAGCACGCTGGGGGTCGCGGTGCCCAGGGAGATGGCGCCCTGGGAGGTGGCGAGGCTGGGGGTCCTGGCGGGGATGCCGAGGGCGACCGCGGTCTTGCGGACGATGTCCGGGCCGACGTCGATGCCCATCTGGGCGTAGACCGCGTTGACGGACTTGTCGGTGGCCTCGGTGACGCTGATCGGGCCGTAGGAGCGGTCGTCCTCGTTGTCGGGGGCGAAGCCGGTGGGGCGGCCGTGACTGACCGTCATCCGCTTGCTGGTGCCGTCGTAGACGGTGTTGGGGGTGATCGGGGAGCCGTCCTGGGTGACGGAGCCGTTCTGCACGGCGGAGGCGAAGACCAGCGGCTTGAAGGTGGAGCCGACCTGGTAGTCGCGGCGGGTGGCGCTGTTGACGTACTGCTTGGCGTAGTCGATGCCGCCGTAGAGGGCGACGACGTGGCCGGTGCCGGGGTCGATGGAGGCGCCGCCGGCCCGGACGTAGCCGTCGACCTCGCGGCCGTCGCTGAGCTGGTCCATCAGCTGGGTGCGGACGGCCTTGACGAAGGCGTTCTGCCGTTTGCGGTCGATGGTGGTGGTGATGCGGTAGCCGCCGGCCCGCAGGGTGTCCTCGTCGAGGACGTCGTGGTCGGTGAGGTAGTCCCGGACCGCTTCGACGAGGTAGCCGCGCTGGCCGGAGAGGCCGGCGGAGGCGCGGGCCTTGGTGAGGGCGGGGAAGGCCAGCCCGGCGCGTTCGGCGCGGCCGAGCCACTTCTGTTTGACCATGCCGTCCAGGACGTAGTTCCAACGGGCCAGGGCGCGCGGTCGGTTCTCGGGGTGGGCGGTGATGTCGTACGCGCTGGGGGCGTTGAGCAGCGCGGCGAGGTAGGCGCCCTCGGCGGTGGTGAGGGCGCCTACGTTCTTGCCGTAGTACGCCTGGGCGGCGGCCTGGATGCCGTAGGCGTTGCGGCCGTAGTAGCTGGTGTTGAGGTAGCCCTGAAGGATCTCGTCCTTGCTCACCTCGCGGTCCAGCTTGATGGCGATGAAGAATTCCTTGGCCTTGCGGGTGAGGGTCTGTTCCTGGCCGAGGTAGTAGTTCTTGACGTACTGCTGGGTGATGGTGGAGCCGGACTGCTTGCCCTTCCCTGTAACGGTGTTCCAGGCGGCCCGCAGCATCGCGGCCGGGTCGACCGCGGACTCGGAGTAGAAGTCCCGGTCCTCGGCGGCGAGTACGGCCCGCTGGGCGGTCCTGGGGACCTGGCCGAGCGGTACGTTCTCGCGGTTGACGTCGCCGTCGCGGGCCAGTTCCGTGCCGTCGGAGTAGAGGTAGACGTTGCTCTGCGCCTTCGCCGCGCTGTTGGCGGGCGGGATGTCGACGAGGAGGTAGCCGGCGGTCAGTCCGCCCACGATCAGCAGCAGGAAGAGCAGGACCGACCCCAACAGCATCCGCCAGGTGGGCAGGAGCCGTCGCCAACCGGTGCGCCGGGGGCGGGCGGCCCGCTCCTCGTCGGCCTCGCTGCCCGTGCCGTCGTGCCGCGCGTCGTCGCTCATGTCTGTGTGACTCCTCGGCCGCCGCCGAAGGTTGTGCCGCGGCGGAGCGGTGTCGTGTCAGGACCGGTGCGGGGTCGGGTCCGGTGTCGTACCGGGGTGCGGGGTCGTGCGGAGTGCGGTGCGGCGTTTTCTGCGCTGTGCCGGAAAGGCGACGAACACCCGATAGGTAACTTTCGCATCATCCGTCCCGGCCACCCGGCGTGGCGCGCACCCGCGTCCGCCCGGTGCCCGGCCGAATGGCGCCCATGCCTCACCCGGACGAGTGATAAATCGATGGTGCCCACCGCAAGCGGGCCTTAGGCTCCGGTGCTTCCCGTCCGCATGACCCAGGACGGGGTCGACCAAGAGCTGGGGGAGCACGGCGTGTTGTACGTGGCAGTGGCGGCCGGCAGCTTCCGGCGGTACGCCACCTACCGCGCCGCCACCGTCGCGGGCGTCGCCACCAACACCGTCTTCGGCTTCATCATCGCCTACACCTACCTCGCCCTGTGGGACCAGCGGCCGCACCTGGGCGGCTACGGGCAGGCGCAGGCGCTGACCTTCGTCTGGGCGGGGCAGGCGCTGCTGGCCGTCGCCATGATCGCCACCGGTGGGCTGGACGAGCTCCAGGACCGGATCCGCAGCGGCGACATCGCGGTGGACCTCTACCGGCCGGCCGACCTCCAGCTGTGGTGGCTCGCCGCGGACCTGGGCCGGGCCGGGCTCCAGATGATCGGGCGCGGGGTGGTGCCGATGGCGGTGGGCGCCCTGGCGTTCCCGCTGGCGCTCCCCGGCAATCCGCTGACCTGGGGCTGGTTCCTGGTGTCGGCGCTGCTGGGCGTGGTGGTCAGCTTCGCGCTGCGCTACCTCGTGGCGCTGTCGGCGTTCTGGCTGCTGGACAGCTCCGGACTGGCCCTGGTCAGCGGGCTGTCGTGCATGTTCTTCTCCGGGATGGTGCTGCCGCTGCGGGTCTTCCCCGGCGGCTTCGCCGACCTCGCCCAACTCCTGCCGTGGGCGGCGCTCCTCCAGGTGCCGGCCGACGTCCTGATCGGCGCACGGACCGGCGGGGCGCTGCTGCGCGGGCTGGCGTTCCAGGCGGCCTGGGCGGTGGCACTGCTGGCGCTGGGACGACTGGTGCAGTCGGCCGCCACCCGCAAGGTGGTGGTGCACGGTGGCTAGCGCGCCTCCGCACCGCCCCGACGGTGCGCCGGACGGCCGGCTGCGCGCCCTGCGGCACGGGCTGTTCGCGTACGGACTGATCGCCTGGATGTGGGTGCGCTCCACGCTCGCCTACCGGACGTCGTTCGCCCTGATGGCGTTCGGCAACTTCGCCGCCAGCGGGCTGGACTTCGTCGCGATCCTGCTGATGTTCTCCCGCGTCGACGCGCTCGGCGGCTTCACCCTCCCCGAGGTCGCCTTCCTCTACGGCACCTGCGGTCTCGCGCTGGGCCTGGCGGACCTGGCGATCGGCAACGTGGAGCGGCTCGGCGCCCGGATCCGCGACGGCACCCTCGACATCCTGCTGCTGCGCCCCGCCCCGGTCTACGTCCAGATCGCCGCGGACCGCTTCGCGCTGCGCCGGCTGGGCCGCACCGTCCAGGGGCTGCTGGTGCTGCTCTGGTCGGTCGGCCGGCTCGACGTGGAGTGGACGGTGGGCCGGATCCTGATGGTGCCGCTGATGGCGGTGTGCGGCGCGGTGATCTTCGGCGCGGTCTACACCGCCGGGGCGGCCTTCCAGTTCTGGGCGCAGGACGCCGCCGAGCTGCAGAATTCCGTCACCTACGGCGGCAACGCCCTGCTCCAGTACCCGCCGACGGTGTTCGCCCGGGACCTGGTGCGCGGGGTCACCTTCATCATCCCGCTGGCCTTCGTCAACTGGCTGCCCGCGCTGTGGGTGCTGGGCCGCCCCTACCCCCTCGGGCTGCCGGTCTGGACCGCCTTCCTGGGGCCGGCGGTGGCCGCGCTGATGGTCGCGGGCGCCGCGCTGGCCTGGCGGCACGGCATCCGCGCCTACCGCAGCACCGGCAGCTGACACCACATCAAGAAGTCATGAGGGAAGGAGCGTTGCGGTCATGAGCGGGACGAACGCGGCGGCCGCGGAGCCGCTGATCGAGCTGGCCGGCGTCGAGAAGGTCTTCACCGTACGGCGCAGGGCGGGCCGGCTGCGGCGGACCCGGCACCAGGTGCGGGCCGTCGACGGCCTCACCTTCCACGTGCCGCGCGGTGAGATGGTCGGCTACATCGGGCCCAACGGCGCCGGGAAGTCCACCACCATCAAGATGCTGACCGGCATCCTGGTGCCCAGCGGCGGCCGACTGCGGGTCGCCGGCATCGACCCGTCCCGCGAACGCACCCGCCTCGCCCGCCGGATCGGCGTGGTCTTCGGGCAGCGCACCACCCTGTGGTGGGACCTGCCGCTCAAGGACTCCTTCGAGCTGGTGCGCCGGATGTACCGGGTCCCGGCCGGCGTCTTCCGCACCAACCTCGACCGCTGCATCGAACTCCTCGACCTGGCACCCCTGTTGGACGTCCCGGTCCGCCAACTCTCGCTCGGCCAGCGGATGCGCGGCGACATCGCGGCGGCGCTGCTGCACGACCCCGAGGTGCTCTACCTCGACGAGCCGACCATCGGCCTGGACGTCATCAGCAAGGCCAAGGTCCGCACGTTCCTGCGCGAGGTCAACGCCGAGCGGGGCACCACGGTCCTGCTCACCACCCACGACCTCACCGACATCGAGCAGTTGTGCCGCCGGGTGATGGTCATCGACCACGGGCGGTTGGTCTTCGACGGGGACCTGGCCGGGCTGCGGGCGGCCGCGGACGGCGAACGGACGCTGGTGGTGGACCTGGCGGAGGAACTCCCGCCGATCGACGGCATTCCCGGGGCCCGCACGGTCAAGGTGGACGGCCCCCGGCAGTGGCTGGCGTTCCCGGCGGCGCGCAGCGCGGCACCCCTGGTGACGGCGGTCGCCGCACGCTATCCGCTGGTGGACCTCTCGGTCCGCGAACCCGACATCGAGACCCTGATCGCCGAGCTGTACGCGGGCGGTGGCGCCGCCCGCCGCGAGCCGGGCGACTCGGCGCGGGCCGCGCTCTAATCTGTCCGTATGACTGACGAACGCCTCCCCCAGTTGCGCGCCTCCGACGCCGACCGCGAGCGGGTCACCGAGATCCTGTGGGACGCCCTCGCCGAGGGGCGGCTGGACATGGCGGAGTTCGACGAGCGGTTCGACGCCGCCTACCAGGCCCGCACCTACGGGGAACTGGAGCGGATCACCGCCGACCTACCGGCGGCCGCACCGGCCCCGGCCCCGCTGTCGCTCCGCAAGGAGCCGGCGGCCGACGGTGCGGTGGCGACCTGGTCCGAGCGGATCGTGGAGGACGCCAGGGGCTCCACGTCGGGCATCGCCGTCATGGGCGGCTTCGAGCGCAAGGGCCGGTGGACGATCGGGCGCCGGTTCACCGCGGTGTGCCTCATGGGCGGCGGCGAACTCGACCTGCGCGAGGCCGACTTCGCCGGGCGGGAGGTCGAGATCAGCGTCTGGGCGCTGATGGGCGGGGTCAACGTCATCGTGCCGCCGGGCGTCGAGGTCGAGATGCGCGGACTGGGCATCATGGGCGGTTTCGACTCCCGGGAGGACGGGGTGCCGGGCGAGCCCGGGGCGCCCCGGGTGATCGTCTCGGGGCTGGCCCTGATGGGTGGCGTCGGCGTGGAGCGCAAGCTGCCCAGGGAGGAGCAGCGGCGTCTGAAGGCCGAGCGCAAGGAGGAGCGGCGGCGGCTCAAGCAGGAGCGCCGGGAGCGCCGGGAACTGGACTGACCGGGGGTCGCCGCGGTCAGAGCGCGGCGGGCGCGACCTGCCGGAGGTGGTCGACGTCCACCGCGTCGGCCATCGCGCGGTAGCCGGTGTCGCTGGGGTGCAGATGGTCCCCGGAGTCGTAGGTCGGCCGCAGTCGCAGCGGGTGCGCCGGATCGCGCAGGGCCCGGTCGAAGTCGACGACCTCGTCGTAGACGGTGCCGGAGCGGATCAGGTGGTTGACCTGTTCGCGTACCGCGTTGAGCTGGTGGGAGTAGCCGCGGTGCCCACCGAACGGGGTGAGGGTGGAGCCGGTGACCCGCAGCCCGTGGGCGTGCGCCCGGCGCACCACCTCCCGCATGCCCGCGACGATCTTCTGCGCGTCGAGCTGGCGCGGGGCCTTGAACAGGTCGTTCACGCCGATCTCGACCACCACCGCCTTCACGCCCGTACGGGACAGTGCGTCGCGGTCCAGACGGGAGAGCAGGCTGGGCCCGTTGGTGGGGGCGAGGCGGTTGCCGTCGGTCAGCAGGCGGTTGCCGCTGATGCCGGCGTTGAGCACGCCGTAGCGGGGGGCGCCCGGCTCGTTGCGCAGCCGGGCGGCGAGGAAGTCGGTCCAGCGGTGGTTGGCGCCCGGGGTGGACGTGATGCCGTCGGTGATCGAGTCGCCGATCGCCACCACCGCGCCGTGCGCCTGGGTGGTCCACACGTCCACGCCGGTCAGATAGCGCCAGTACGGGCTCTGCTCGGTGTAGGCGGTGCCGGTGGTGTCCTCGGTGCGGTCGCCGCGGGCCAGGTAGGACGTCTGGCGGGCGTACGGGTGATAGGTGGCCGGTCCCGAGGGGGCCGGGGAGTACGTGGTGACCAGCAGGTCGGCGTTGCCGGGGACGCTCAGCCGGACCGGGTCGCTGGTGATCTCGCCGCCGACCGGGAGGGTCACCGAGGGTCTGCCGCCGAAGGTGAGCCGCCGCATCGTGCCGGCCGTGGCGATCGGGCTGCCGCTGCCCGCCGACAGCGCGAGCGAGGCATGGCTGAGCGGCAGCGGGCGGGTGCCGTAGAGGTTGGAGAGCCGGATCCGGGCGCTGGAGCCGCCGACGCTGGTGTGGACGACGTTCCGGATCGACATCTGCGCGTAGCCGTCCTGGGTGCCGGGCTCGGCCGACGTCGCGGCCGCCGACCAGGTGCCGACCCACTGCCCGGAGACCGCCGGCGCCGCCGACGTCTGCGGTTCGTGCGGAGCGCCGCCCGGGGTGCCGCGGGTGCCGCCGAAGCCGATGAATATCGCGGCCGAGATCAGCACCACCAACGCCGCCAGGCCGGCGAGCAGGGAGTAACCCACACGTCTGGTCATGCCGGAGGCGTCTCCTGGAGGCTGGCGGAGCTGCGCGCTCCGGGCGGGCAGGGGCGGCGGGACGCGGACGCCCGGACCTGGGAGGTGCGGACTTCGGACGCCCGGTGAACGGCGGTGCCGTCGCGGTCCGGCCGGGGGTCCATGATCCCACGGACCCCCGGGGGGCCGCCCGCCGCCCCGATCCGCCACCGGTGTTCCGGGGCACCGGGAACTCGTGGGTGGTTCCGGGAGTAGGGCACTGTGGGACACATACGGGCGTACGGCCGGCACGACCGGATCCCGGCGACCCGGGACGGCCCGCGCGGCCCGCTCCGCACCGGTCCGTACGGCCGGCACGGGCGGTGTTGGCCGGATGGCGTACGGAAGGCGGGGGAGACGGTGGGAGTGGTGGAGCGGATGGAACAACACACCCGGACGGAGGGGCCGGAGGGGCCGCGGACGGCGCGGGCCGTGGGGGCGGTGCCCGCGGTGGGCGGCGCCCCGGGCGGCCGCACGGTGCCCGGCGGCTTCGGCTACAGCGCCGCCGACGAGGAGAAGCGGCGGGCCGTCCGCCGGATGAAGGCCCTGGCGACCGGCCTGCTGCTGGTCGTCGCCGCGGTGTACGCCCTGGCGAAGTGGGCCGGCGCGGCCGGCGCGGGCGGCTGGACCGGCTTCGTCGCGGCGGCCGCCGAGGCCGGCATGGTCGGCGCGCTGGCCGACTGGTTCGCGGTCACCGCGCTGTTCAAGCGGCCGATGGGCCTGCCGATCCCGCACACCGCGATCATCCCCAGCAAGAAGGACCAGCTCGGGCAGAGCCTGGGCGAGTTCGTCGGGGAGAACTTCCTCTCCGGCGAGGTGGTCCGCCGCCGGCTGCGCTCGGTCGGCGTCGGCGCCCGGCTCGGCCGCTGGCTCGCCGAACCGCGGAACGCCGACCGGGTCACCGCCGAGCTGTCCACCGCGCTGCGCGGCGCGCTGACCGTGCTACGCGACTCCGACGTGCAGGCGGTGGTCGGCGAGGCCATCACCCGCCGCGCCGACGCCCAGGAGATCGCGCCCGGCATCGGCTCGCTGCTGGAGAAGATCGTCGCCGAGGGCGGCCACACCCGGGTGGTGGACCTGGTCTGCGCCCGCGCCCACGACTGGCTGGTCGACCACGGCGACTCGGTCGTCTCCGCGGTCTCCGGTGGCGCCCCCGGCTGGACCCCCCGGTTCGTCGACCGCAAGGTGGGCGACCGGGTCTACAAGGAACTCCTGCGCTTCGTCACCGAGATGCGGGACATGCCCGAGCACCCGGCGCGCGGCGCGGTGGACCGCTTCCTGACGGACTTCGCCGGCGACCTGCGGTCCGACCCGGGCACCCGCGAGAAGGTCGAACGGCTCAAGTCCGAGGTGCTGGGCCGCGGCGAGGTGCAGGACCTGATCGCCTCCACCTGGGGCGCGGTCCGCGCGATGATCGTGGCCGCCGCCGAGGACGAGCGCAGTGAACTCCGGCTCCGGGTGCGCGCGGCGCTGCTCTCCCTGGGCGGGCGGCTGGCCGCCGACGGCCGGCTGCGCGGCAAGGTCGACGGCTGGCTGGAGGGCGCCGCCGTCTACGTGGTGACGACGTACCAGAGCGAGATCACCGCACTGATCACCGACACCGTCGCGAGCTGGGACGCCGAGCACACCTCGAAGAAGATCGAGGCGCACATCGGCCGCGACCTCCAGTTCATCCGCATCAACGGCACGGTCGTCGGCGCCCTCGCCGGACTGTGCATCTACGCCGTCTCCCAGGCGTTCGGCGGCTGACCCGGCTGACCCGGCTGACCCGGCTGACCCGGCTGACCCGGCTGACCCGGCTGACCCGGCTGACCCGGCTGACCCGGCCGGGCCCGGGCCGCGCGCCCGGATCTCCGGCCGCGCCGCCTCTGGCAGGCTGCGGCCGGAGGGCTTACGGTGCCCGCGTGCGGGAGCGGATACCGGTGGTCGTACAAGGGCGGCGGGGGCGGGACGGCCGCCGCTCGCCGGCCGGGCGGGCCCTGTGGACCGGCGCGGAACTGGCCGTCACGCTCGGCGTCGTCCTGCTGCTGTTCGTCGCCCACCAGCTGTGGTGGACCAACCGCACGGCCCAGGACGCGGCCCGCGACCAGGTCAGCCAGTTGGAACGGCAGTGGCGGGACGGGGCCGCGGCCGGGCCGTCGCACCCCCCGCCGGCGGACGGCGCCGGGACCGCGCGGCCGGCCGGCCCGCCGGGCACCACGCCGCCCACCGCACCCCCGTCCGGCCGGGACACCGCCCCGGCGGCCCCGCCCCGCGACCTCGCCTACGCGATCCTCCGCATCCCCCGCCTCGGCCTGACCGCCCCGGTCGCCGAGGGCATCGGCCGCACCGCCGTCCTCAACAAGGGCTACGTAGGCCACTACCCGCACACCGCACAGCCCGGCGCGACCGGCAACACCGCACTGGCCGGCCACCGCAACACCCACGGCGAACCGTTCCGGCACCTCGACCGGCTGCGCCCCGGCGACACCGTCGTCCTGGAGACCGCCCGCCTCCGCGCCACCTACGTGGTCCGCGCGACGCTGCCCGAGACCACCCCCGGCGACGCCGCCGTCCTCGCGCCCGTCCCCCGCAGCACCGTCCACCCCGGCTACGGCTTCACCGCCCCGGGCGCGTACCTCACCCTGACGACCTGCACGCCGGAGTACACCTCCACCTACCGCCTGGTCGTCTGGGCGGTGCTGCGGACGGCGCAGCCGCGGTGAGCGGGGACCACCGGCCACCCGGGACCGCTCCCTGCCGGCCGGGAGCGGCCGCGGGTCGCCTAGGCTTTCCCCACGTGCGAAACCAGTCCCCCGGCGGCCCGCCCCCGGGATCCCGAAAGCGCCCCGCGCTGCTCTGGCTGCTGCTGCCGTATGTGCTGTTCCTGGTGGTGCTGCCGTTCGTCAACCGGGTCACCCCGACCGTTCTCGGCCTGCCGTTCCTCTTCTTCTGGATGCTGCTCGCCACCCTGCTGACCCCGGTGTCGGTGTGGCTGGCGCGCCGCGGCGACCTCAGGCGGGGCCGCGGCCGGGACGACGGACCGACCGGGGGCCGCGCGTGAACGCCACCGTCTCCACCGCGATCTTCGCCGCGTTCATGGTCCTGACCGTCGCCCTGGGGCTGCTCGCGGTCCGCGGGCGAGGGGCGGGTAGGTCCCGGGCGGGCCTGGCCGAGTGGTCGGTGGGCGGCCGCAGTCTGGGCACCGTCTTCATCTGGGTGCTGATGGCCGGCGAGAGCTACACGAGCTTCAGCTACCTCGGCGCGGCCGGCTGGGGCTACAACTTCGGCGCGCCGGTGCTCTACGTCGTGGCCTACATGTCCTGCGGCTACGCGATCGGCTACGTCGTCGGCCCGATGCTGTGGGCCTACGCCCGCCGCCACGGCTTGGTCGGCATCACCGACATCGTCGCCCACCGCTACCGCCGGCCCTGGCTCGGCGCCGCCGTCGCCGTCCTCGCCACCGTCTGCCTGCTGCCCTACATCCAGCTCCAGATCACCGGCATGGGCGTGGTCGTCTCGACCATCTCCTACGGCACGATCAGCCTCAACTGGGCCTATTTCATAGGCTTCGCGGTGACCACCGGCTTCGTCGTCGTCAGCGGACTGCGCGGCAGCGCCTGGGTGTCGGTCCTCAAGGACGTCCTGGTCATCGTGACCCTCGGCTTCCTCGCGGGGTACGTCCCGCTGCACTACTTCGGCGGCTACGGCCCCTTCCTGGACCGGATCGTCGCGGAGAAGCCGCAGTGGCTGACCTTTCCCGGCCACGCCTCCGGCGGCCTGGGCCAGTCCTGGTTCGTGACCACCACCCTGATCAACTCCCTGACGGTGGTGATCTTCCCGACGACCGTGGCCGGTTACCTGGGCGCCCGCAACGCCGACGTGCTCCGCCGCAACGCCATGTACCTGCCCTTCTACAACGTCCTGCTGTTCGTGCCGATGCTGCTGGGGATGGCGGCGCTGTTCGTCGTCCCGGGGCTGACCGGCGCCGGGTCCAACCTGGCGCTGTTCAAACTGGTCGTGGACTCCCTGCCGGCCTGGGCGGTCGGGGTGATCGGGGTGGCCGCGGCGCTCTCCTCGATCGTGCCGATGGCGGTCTTCATGCTGGTCATCGGCACGATGTGGGGCAGGAGCGTGCTGGGTGCCGTCCCCCGCCTGGCATCCCGTCAGAAGCTCTGGTCGCAGCTGGTCGTGGTGGTCGCCGGGGCGCTCGCGCTGGCGCTCACCTACACCGCGCCCAACACCCTGGTCCGGCTCTCCCTGATCTCCTACGAGGGCATGGCCCAGCTGGTGCCGATGCTGCTCCTGGGCCTGGTGTGGCGACGGTTGACGATGTACGCGGCGGTGAGCGGCCTGGTGGCGGGCTTCACCCTGGTGTGCGTCCTGGTCTTCGGCGGCCACGACCCGGTGTGGGGCGTGAACGCCGGGATCGTCGGACTCGCGGTGAACGTGCTGGTGACCCTGGCGGTGACCTGGCTCGGCCCGCGGGAACGGGGCGACGACCGGCCGGACGCCGAAGTCCTGGCGCTGGAGGACGAGTTCCCCCGGGCCGAGGACGCCGCGAGCGGCACCCGCTGACGACCGGCCGCCGCGGCCCCGCGCCGCGGCGGCCGGCCCTTCCCGGCCCCGCCGCGGCCACCCGCCGCGCCACGGCCCGCCGTTCACCGCCGAGAGTGAATCCTCGAACGGACTGTCGCAACCGCTCGCGCGTCCGGTTACTCTGGTACGGACGGTCGATCACCGAATGACGACCGACGGGGCGCGGGGGAGCGCGGGGAGGGGGACGCCGGATGCACCGCATCGCCGAAGCCTGGCGGCTCTACACCAGCGCACTGTTCTTCCTGCTCGCCGGACTCCTGCTGGAGCAGACCGGTCTGACGACGACCCTGGCCGCCGCCGCGACCACCGCCGCGGTGCTGCTGCTGTGCAGCGCCCTCGCCCTGGCCGCCGCTGTCCGCCCGGTGCCACCAGGCCGGATACGCACGGCCATCCGCGACCGTGAACGCCGTACGGCGTTCCTGCCCCAACGCGACCCCGATGCCGCCGGTCGCCCGCGCCCGCGAGCACCCGGCCGCACCCTCCCGGCGGCCGCGTAGCCGCTCCGGCGCACCCCCACCACGCCCGGCAGCTGTCCGGTGCGTGCCCTGATCCGCCCTACCGCTGCGCCGGTGCGTGTCCGCGCGGTTCGTCACGCCGTATCTCCCTTTCGGCACGACGAGACCCGTGGAGGGCTCACCCATGTCCGTTTTCGACCTTCTCGGCGAGGCGCTGGAGCGCGGCGCCCAGGCCATCGAACCGCTCTTCGGGACCGCGGCCACCGCGGCCGCCATCGTCCTGTTCACCCTCGGCGTGCGCGCCGCCCTGCACCCGCTGGCCCGCGCGGCGGCCCGTGGGGAGAAGGCCCGCGGTGCCCTCGCCCCGCAGATCGCCGCCCTCCAGCGCAAGTACCGCGGCGACCGCGAGCGACTCCAGAAGGCGACGGCCGACCTGTACGCCACGTCCGGCTCCTCGCCGTTGGCCGGCTGCCTGCCGTCCCTGCTCCAACTCCCGGTCTTCTTCGTGATGTACCACCTCTTCTCCAGTGGGAACGGCACCCTGCTCAGCCATACGCTGCTGGGCGCCCCGCTCGGCGGGACCTGGCGCCAGGCGCTCGCCGACGGCGGGGCGACCGGGCCGCAGGGGCTGGTCTACCTCGCGCTGTTCGTCCTGATCGCGGCGGTCGCCACCTGGAACTACCGGCGCGCCAAGGCGACGCTGGCCGCGGCCCCCACCCCCGCCGCGGGCACCACGGCGCCCGGTATGGGCGCGCTGAGCAAGCTGACGCCGCTGCTGTCCTTCGGCACGCTGATCACCGTGGCGGTGGTACCGCTGGCGGCCGCGCTGTACGTGGTGACCAGCACGACCTGGACGGCGTGCGAACGGGCCCTGCTGCACCGCGACCGCACACCGGCCGGCACCCCCGAGCCGACGACGAGCAGCGTCCCCAAGTCCCAGCCGCAGCCCCACCCCCAGCCCCAGCCCTCGTCGCAGGCGCCGCGGGCGGTGCGGCGGGGTGGGCCCAGGACCCGGGCCGCGCGGCAGAAGGCGGCGCGGGCCAGGGCCAACACCGCGGTGCGGGCGGGCGCGTCGGAGCAGCCGACCGACCCGGATCAGCGGGGGACCGCCCCCGACCCGATTGTTACTACCCCTCAGTAACGGTCCAGTCCGTGAACGGGGTCTTGCGGAGTGGATCGCCTTCTTGGAGGATCGGCCAAATCGCTCGATGGCCGTCCCCCATCGGCCGGCCCGGGAGGACCCTCCCAGGGCCGACCTTCGACCACGGGAGTGGAAACGATGAAGCTGCTGCGTGTCGGAACGGTGGGGGCGGAACGCCCGGCGCTGCTCGACGGGGCCGGCGTGCTGCGTGACCTGTCGGGCCTGGTTCCGGACGTCGACGGCGCGCTGCTCGCGGACGACGCCGCGCTGGCCCGGATCCGGGCCGCCGCGGACGCCGGCGACCTGCCCGTACTCGACGCCACCGGACTGCGCATCGGCCCGCCGGTCGCCCGGATCGGCAAGGTCGTGTGCATCGGGCTGAACTACCACGACCACGCCAGGGAGACCGGGGCCGCCACCCCCGAGGAGCCGATCATCTTCATGAAGGCGCCGGACACCGTCGTCGGCCCCGATGACACGGTCCTCGTGCCGCGCGGCAGCGAGAAGACCGACTGGGAGGTCGAGCTGGCCGTGGTCATCGGCCGGACCGCCCGCTATCTGGAGAGCGACGAGCAGGCGCTGGCGGCGGTGGCCGGTTACGCGGTGGCGCACGACGTGTCCGAGCGCGCCTTCCAGATCGAGCGCGGCGGCCAGTGGGACAAGGGCAAGAACTGCGAGACGTTCAACCCGCTGGGTCCCTGGCTGGTGACCGCCGACGAGGTACCGGACCCGCAGGCGCTGGGCATCCGCCTATGGGTCAACGGGGAGCTGAAGCAGGACGGCACGACCGCCCAACAGATCTTCCCGGTGGCCGAAGTGGTCCGCTACGTGAGCCAGTTCATGACGCTCTACCCGGGCGACGTCATCAACACCGGCACCCCGGCCGGCGTGGCGATGGGCCAGCCCGAGCCCAAGCCGTACCTGCGGGCGGGCGATGTGGTGGAGCTGGAGATCGACGGCTTGGGCCGCCAGCGGCAGCCGCTGCGTTCGGCTTGATTCCCACGTTGTCGGCCGTCCCGCCGTGGGGGTTCTTGCCGTTTCGCCTGGCGGCGTGGGGTGTTGTCCGCTGCGCGGGGCTTTTGGGGTGCGGTGACGGGGCCGGAGGGGGCGGTGTGCAGGACTGCTGCGCTTTACGTCCTGCACACC
>NZ_JBHVQS010000073.1:0-36254 GCF_042886435.1 Streptomyces sp. NPDC058000 | reverse complement strand
GTGCCTCGCGGTGAACGCGAGGCACCGGGCGCCGACTGCTGTCCACGGTGCGCCCGGCCGGCCCCCGACGGCCGGACCCCGATGGCCGCGTCGGCCCAACAGGGCGGCGCGGCCGAGCGGTTCGCGCTGACGCAGCGGGACGGAGCGCGCTGCCGCGGGGGCGTACGTGCCGGACGTACGCGGCGGGCGCGGACCTGCCGGCCGGCGGCGGCGCCGACGGCCGTCCGTACAGTGGCCGGGTGAGTGAGCACGCGAGAAACGCCGGCGGGAAGCGCAGCGGAGCGGGCCGCGGGAAGGGCCGCGGGCACAGCGGCGCCGCGGGCAGTGCCGCCCGGCCCGGCGGCGACACCGACCGCGCCCGCACCGCCGACCACGCCCGGCAGGCCGCCGACCTGCTCGGTACCGTCCTCGGCCGGGTCCGCTACGCGGCGGACGGGGCGGCCGCCGAGGACGCCATCGAGGCGGGTGCCTCGATGCTGGCCGCCGCGGCGCCCGGCTGGGAGGCGATGAGCGCGGCCGTGGTCGCGGCCGCCGTGGACGCCGTCCGACGCTGCTGGGCGGGCGGCTGGCAACCCGCCGACCTGGAGCGGATCGTCCGGCGGGCGGCGCCGGACGACGCGCCGGCGGCCCTGGTGATCGACGCCGTCGCCGCGGAGGAGGCCCGCCGGCCGCGGTCGTCCGGCGCCGCCCGGGACCCCCGTTGGCAGGCCCAGCTGGACGGCCTGGACGCCCGCGTCTGGTGGGACGTCGACCCCGCCTACCTGGACGCCCTGGCGGCCCGTCGCCGCACCTCCCGCTTCGAGACCGCGTACGACGTGCTGACCGCGCTGCGCCTGATCTCCCGACTCCCCAGGATCACCCCGCTGCCGCCCCCGTCCAGTGCCTCCGGCGAGTCCGACGCGGCCGGCGGGAGCGGGGCCGGCGGCGGCACCTCCGCGACCCGCGTCCTCGGCCGGATCCGCGGCCTGCTCGCCAAGGCGGAGGCGACCACCTTCCCGGAGGAGGCCGAAGCGCTGTCCGCCAAGGCCCAGGAACTGATGGCCCGGCACAGCATCGACGAGGCCCTCCTCGCGCACGCCCACGGCCCCGCGGGCAGCCGGCCCGCCGACGGGCCCTCGGCGATCCGCATCGGCATCGAAGGCCCCTACGAACAGGGCAAGGCGCTGCTCCTCGACGCCGTCGCGGCCGCCAACCGCTGTCAGGCCGTCTGGGCCGCCGACCTGGCCTTCTCCACCGTCGTCGGTTTCCCGCCCGACCTGGAGGCGACCGAACTCCTCTACACCTCGCTGCTGCTCCAGGCCACCTCGGCGATGAACCGCGCGGGCGACGAGCACCACGCCCGGGGCCGCTCCCGCCGCACCCGTGACTTCCGCCAGACCTTCCTCGTGGCGTACGCGGACCGCATCCGCACCCGCCTGTCCGCGGCCACCGCCGCCGCGACTGCCGCGGCCACCGCCGAGTCCACCGCCCCGGACCGACTCCTCCCGGTCCTCGCCGCCCGCGAACTCGCCGTCGAGGAGACCACCGGCACCCTCTTCCCCGACACCGCCCCGGTCCGGCTCCGCGGCATCCGCGACGCCGCCGGCTGGCACCAGGGCACCGCCGCCGCCGACCGCGCCCACCTCGGCCACCCCGAGCCCGGCACCCCCGACTGACGGCGAGGGGCCACGAGCGGCCGCCCCGTCATCCGCGCCGTCAGCCCTGGTGGCGCCACCAGAAGGACGCGGGGCGGAAGCGCCGGGTCACCCCGAGCCGTTGCCAGAGCGGGCGCAGGATCTCCCGCAGTTCCGGGTCGGCGTGGACGAAGACGTTCGGCAGTCGGACGTCGAACCGCTCCGGTGCGGCGGTGAGCAGCGCGGCCGGCAGGTACTGCTCATCGGTCGCGAGGATCCAGCGACTGGCCTGCACTTCAGGTCTGTTCCGCCGAGCCCGTCTGGGCCAGTGGGGTCCGCTCGCGTGCGGTGTGTCGTTGCGGCGTGGGGTGCGTCGGCCGGCTGCTTTCTCCGCGTGGCGTCGGATGCCGAAGGCGGCGGCCTCGTTGAGCCGGACCGTTCGGCTGTCCTCCAGAGTCCGAAGCGCGCGCAGCAGGGCCGCCGGATCCCTGCGGAGATCGGGGGAGGGGCGCGCCGTCGCGGCGAGGTGGGCCCAGGTCGCGTGGAGGCCGAGCGGGCAGTAGCGCCCGACGGCACACCTCAGGGCCGTGTGCCGTCGGGCGAGTGACAACTGCTCGTCGCACGCCTTGCGTGCGTAGCTCCGGAATCCCAAGTGGTGCCGTCAGCCGTCCGCTTTGGCCACGCCGACCGGGCAGGAGACCCCCGTCCCGCCGATTCCGCAGTACCCGGCGGGGTTCTTGTCGAGGTACTGCTGGTGGCCTGCCTCGGCCGGATAGAAGGGGCGGGAGGTGTCGGCGGGGAGGATCTCGGTGGTGATGTCGCCGTAGCCGGAGGACTGGAGGACCTTCTGGTAGGCGTCGCGGGAGGCTTCGGCGGCTTGTTGCTGGGCGGCGGAGTGGGTGTAGATCGCCGAGCGGTACTGGGTGCCGACGTCGTTGCCCTGGCGGAAGCCCTGGGTGGGGTCGTGGGACTCCCAGAAGAGCTTCAGGAGGGCGGCGTACGGGACGACCGCCGGGTCGAAGACGACGCGGACGGCCTCGGTGTGGCCGGTGTGGCCGCTGCACACCTCTTCGTAGGCGGGGTGCGGGGTGAGGCCGCCCTGGTAGCCGACGAGGGTGGTCCAGACGCCGTCGGCCTGCCAGAACTTCCGCTCGGCGCCCCAGAAGCAGCCCAGCCCGAAGTCGGCGACCTCCAGGCCCTCCGGGTACGGGCCGAGCAGCGGGTTACCGAGGACGGTGTGCCGGTCGGGGACGGCGAAGTCCCGCTCGGGGCGTCCCTTCAGCGCTTCCTCGGGGGTGGGGAGGTGGGTCTTGAAGCGGGAGAACAGCATCAGGATCGTGCTCCAGGGGAGGGGGCGGGGGACGGGTGCGGCGGGGCGGGTGCGGTATCCGTTCCGTGGAACGTCCGGGCGCCGGCTGGAATTCCGGCCCGCCGGCCCCACGCGCACCCGCGGCCAGGACCCATCTGCCCCCGCTCCACGGCCCGGACCCTAGCCCTGGGCCCGGAATCCCGCCGGTGTGCCGCCCAGCTGCTCCCAGCCGGCGATGGCCAGGGCGCGGTACGCGGCGTACTCGGCGGCCGGGCTGCGCCCGTAGGACCACGGGACGGCGCCCACATGGCCGTCGACGAGGCGGAGCTGCTCCATCGCCTCGGCGTAGCGTTCCGCGCGGACCAGGAACCAGACGAGCAGGTGGCGGACGTGCGGTGCCATCGGGTGGTCGGCCGGGGCCTCCCGGAGGGCGAAGTGGGCGCCCTCTATGGCGCGCTCGACGACCGCGCTCTGGAAGAGGCTGCGGACCATGTTGGCCTCGGGGAGGTGCTCGTAGACCGCGAAGAGCGGGAGGGCCGGCAGCAGGCTCTTCGCCGGGGCGTCGGCGGCCGCCCGCCCGGCGAACTTCTCGGCCTGGTCGCGGGAGCCGTGCCACTTCTCCGACCAGTACGGGAGCGCGGCCAGGTGCGCGCCCATGTGGTGCGGCGCCCGCTGGCGGACCTTGGACCAGAGCTCTTCGTAGTCGGCCGGGCGCTCGCGCAGGCCGCGGGCGACGGCCAGTTCGGTGATGTAGGGGATGGGGCTGCCCGGTGCCAGCAGCGCCGCCTCCCGGCAGACCGTACGGGCCTCCTCCAGGATCATCGCGAAGTCCTGCGAGCCGGGGTCGCGCAGCGCCTGTACGACCAGGAACTGGGCGTGCGTCTGGGCGCCGCCCGGGTCCTTGGGGGCCTCGGCGCGCCAGGTGCGCAGCCAGATGCCGCCGGTCCGGGTGCCACCGGGGGCGGCGGGGGCCGCCGGCCCGTGGGAGGTCTCCGCGAGCTCGAACGCGGCCGCGCCGGCCAGCGTCTGCACCCGCTGCCAGCGCAGCTCCCAGTTGTCGCCGGTGGACCGGAGCAGTTCCGCGGCCGGGCGCCAGTCGTGCGTCCGGCGCATCTCGACGAGCGCCTCGGCCAGCTGCTCGTCGGGGCCGGGAAGCCGCACGTCGAGGTGCTCCAGGGGGACGAAGCCGTAGCCGGCCATCGGGTCGGTGGCCACCGCCAGGCCCCGCTCGGCGTGCTGTACGGCCTTCCGGCGCCGCATCCAGGGCAGGAAGACCAGACCGCCGAGCGCGATCGCGGCGAAGAGGAACAGCAGAACGTCCATGTGGTGTGTCCCGGTCGGAGGAGCAGGGGCAGGGCTGGGCAGGTGCCAGGGAGGGGCTGGGGCGTGGAGGGGGCGGGGGCCGCGGGCGGTGGCGTGACGGCCTGCCCGGTGGTCTCCCGTTCTCCCGGTTCCTCGTTCTCGTATGTATCCACTATCCAGCGAACCAGAAAGTTCCGGAAAGTTCGGTCCGGTGGCCGACTACCCTCAGCAGACATGAGCGAACAGCGCGACGAGCGCCACCAGCACTTCGAAACCCTTGCCATCCACGCAGGTCAGGAGCCCGACCAGGCCACCGGCGCGGTGGTACCGCCCATCTACCAGGTCTCTACTTACAAGCAGGACGGCGTGGGCGGGCTCCGCGGCGGCTACGAGTACAGCCGCAGCGCCAACCCGACCCGCACCGCCCTGGAGGAGAACCTCGCCGCCCTCGACGGCGGTCGCCGCGGCCTCGCCTTCGCCTCCGGCCTCGCCGCCGAGGACTGCCTGCTGCGCACCCTGCTCGCCCCGGGTGATCACGTGGTGATCCCCAACGACGCCTACGGCGGCACGTTCCGCCTGTTCGCGAAGGTCGTCGAGCGGTGGGGCGTGGAGTGGTCGGTGGCCGACACGTCCAACCCGCAGGCCGTCCGGGACGCGCTGCGCCCCCGTACGAAGGTGATCTGGGTGGAGACGCCCAGCAACCCGCTGCTCGGCATCAGCGACATCGCGGCGCTCGCCGGGGTCGCCCGGGACGCCGGCGCCCGCCTGGTGGTCGACAACACCTTCGCCAGCCCCTACCTCCAGCAGCCGCTCGCCCTCGGGGCGGACGTGGTGGTCTACTCCACCACCAAGTACATGGGCGGCCACTCGGACGTGGTCGGCGGGGCGCTGGTCGTCAACGACGACACCCTCGGCGAGGAACTGGCCTACCACCAGAACGCGATGGGCGCGATCGCCGGGCCGTTCGACGCCTGGCTGGTGATGCGCGGCATCAAGACGCTGGCCGTCCGGATGGACCGGCACAGCGCCAACGCGGCGCGCGTCGCCGAGCTGCTGACCTCCCACAAGAAGGTCACCCGGGTCTACTACCCGGGGCTGGCCGAGCACGCCGGCCACGAGATCGCCGCCAAGCAGATGCGGTCCTTCGGCGGCATGGTGTCGTTCCAGGTGGCGGGCGGCGAAGAGGCGGCGGTGGAGGTCTGCAACCGCGCCAAGCTGTTCACGCTCGGGGAGTCGTTGGGCGGCGTGGAGTCGCTGATCGAGCACCCGGGTCGGATGACGCACGCCTCGACGGCCGGTTCGGCGCTGGAGGTCCCCGCCGACCTCGTGCGCCTCTCGGTCGGCATCGAGTCCGCCGACGACCTGCTGGCCGACCTCACGCAGGCGCTGGGCTGAGCCACTCCGCCCGCGGCCGGCCGCTCCTCGGCGGCCCGCCCCGGTAGTCCGCCCCGGTCCGTTCCGTTCCCCTCAGTACCCCGCTACGGGAGGGGTGGTGCGGGCCGGCGGTGGGCGCCAGGGCTGTTCAACTCCCGCCCAGATGACGAGAGTCAGCAGCGCCAGGAGGGCGAGGAGTGATCCGGCGCGGTGCCGCAGGCGGCGCCGGGCCAGCAACCGGCGACCGCGGGCGGCCGCGCGTACGGCCAGGTCCGGCGGCACCGGTGGATACGGGCCGGCCCGCAGCATCCGCCGGGCCTCGGTCTCCTTGCGGTCGGGCGGCCGGCACTCCGGCGGGTTCACGGCGGCGCGGCAGCCGGTTGCGGGCGGCGGCTGCGGAGTTCGCTCACGGCGTGCCGGTGCAGGGTGCGCACCCGCTCGGCGGGCAGCCCCAGTTGGGCCGCGGCCTGCTCCTCGGCCACGTCCTCGTGGAGGCGGAGCACCAGCACCAGGCGCTCGCGCGGGGACAGCGGGCCGAGCAGACCGCCCCGCGGCCGGCGGTGCCGCCATGCGGTGTGCGCGAACGCCGCGGCCAGCTCCCGACGGGCCCGCTCGTAGGGGTCCGCACCGCACTGCCCGTCCCAGCCCGCGTACGTCCGGGCCAGTGCGCGGAGCAGCAACTCCTCTGCGACGGGGGCCGGCCGGTCCGCGGGTTCGCCGGTGAGCAGGGCGGCGGCGTGCAGCAGCCGTCCCGCGGCGCCCGCGGTGAACGCCTCGAACTCCCGGACCCGGCGCCGCTCCCGCGCCCGCCGCCGCTCTCCCACCGCGCCTCCCGGATGACGGGGCATCCGGCGCCCGGCCCCTATGGCGACGCCCCGGCCCGTCGGACAGCCCGTCGGACAGCCCCTCGGCCCTCCATGGCACGGCAGTCCGCGGGCGGGGTCAAGAGGTGTGACACGGGCACCCGACTCCGCGCGTCCCGGTGCCGTTCCGCCCCCGCACAACGGCCCGTACCGGCCCGCGGATCCGCGGACCACGCGGTGCGGGCAACGCCGTCGGACGTCGCCGTCGGAGCTACGCCGTCAGGACGTCGGCGGTCCGGCCGGCGACAGTGCGGTGATTTCGGCGAGCGAGGTGTTGAAGCGCGTCAGGAGCGCGGTGAAGGCGTCGCGCTCCTCGTCGGTCCACTTCTCCGTCACCATCGCCATCAGCGCCCGCCGCGAGGCCCGGACCTCGTCCAGCCGGGCGTGGCCCCGCTCGGACAGTTCCAGGACCACGGCGCGGCCGTCCTCGGGGTGGGTGGCGCGGTTGACCAGTCCGGAGTCGACCAGCGGCGCGACCTGCCGGGTGACGGTGGAGGAGTCGATCCCCATCCCGCAGGCCAGGGCCTTGACGCCCATCGGGCCTTCCTGGTCCAGGCGGTTGAGGAGCAGATAGGCGGCGCGGTCCATGGAGTTGCGCGCCTGCCCGACGCCACCGAGCCGGCTCTGTTCGGCACGGCGGGCGAAGACGGCCACTTGGTGCTGGAGCGCGTCGAGGTGAGCGGTGTCGGGGTGGGTCGTCATGTCCGGAGGCGTGGGCATGGCCGGGGCTCGCTTAATCGGGGTGGGTACGGTGGGGAAGACAGCGTACGCGGAGCCGGCGCAGACCGTGCCGGCGCTGCCGCGTACGGCTCTTCCGGCCCTGGCGGGCGGCCCGGCCGACCCGCAGGTGTCCGCCATCCGGCCGGAAAAGGCCCGCTCCTGGCCGAACTGCGAGACTGGCCGCATGGTCGAGCACACGCCGCATCCACCGCTCCCGTCCGCGGGCTCCGCGACCACCGCGCCGGCGGCGCTCGCGGGGATCACGGTCGACGAGGTGCGCGAGGCGCAGAAGCTGCTCTCCGGGGTGTCGCGGACCACCGCGATGGAGGGCAGCCGCTATCTGTCGGCGCTGGTGGGCGCCCCCGTCCACCTGAAGTGCGAGAACCTCCAGCGCACCGGCTCGTTCAAGATCCGCGGCGCGTACGTGCGGATCGCCGGCCTCTCGGCCCAGGAGCGGGCCGCCGGTGTGGTGGCGGCGAGCGCCGGCAACCACGCGCAGGGGGTGGCCCTCGCGGCGTCCCTGCTGGGGGTGGCCTCGACGGTCTTCATGCCGGTCGGCGCCCCGTTGCCGAAGGTCGCCGCGACCCGCGAGTACGGCGCCGAGGTGCGGCTGCACGGCCAGGTCGTCGACGAGACGCTGGCCGCCGCCCAGGAGTACGCGCGGCAGACCGGTGCGGTCTTCATCCACCCCTTCGACCACCGCGACATCATCGCGGGCCAGGGCACGGTCGGCCTGGAGATCCTCGAACAGTGTCCGGAGGTGCGCACCGTCGTCGTCGGGGTGGGCGGCGGCGGGTTCGCGGCGGGCGTCGCCCTGGCGGTCAAGGCGCTGCGGCCGGACGTGCGGGTGGTCGGGGTACAGGCGGCGGCCGCGGCCTGCTATCCGCCGTCGCTGGCGGTGGGACGCCCGGTGGCGATCGAGCCGCTGGCCACGATGGCGGACGGCATCAAGGTGGGGCGGCCCGGTGACGTGCCGTTCGGCATCGTGCGGGAGTTGGTGGACGAGGTCCGTACGGTCACCGAGGACGAGTTGTCCAGCGCCCTGCTGCTGTGCCTGGAGCGGGCGAAGCTGGTGGTGGAGCCGGCCGGGGCGAGCCCGGTGGCGGCACTGTTGTCGTCGCCCGGCTCCTTCGAGGGGCCGGTGGTCGCGGTGCTCTCCGGCGGCAATGTCGATCCGCTCCTGATGCAGCGGATCCTCCGTCACGGCATGGCCGCCGCCGGCCGTTACCTCTCGTTCCGGGTCCGGCTCACCGACCGCCCGGGTGCGCTGGCCACCCTCCTCGGCGTCCTCACGGTGGTGGACGCCAACGTCCTCGACGTGGGGCATGTGCGCATCGATCCCCGGCTCGGGCTCACCGAGGTGGAGGTCGAACTCCACCTGGAGACCAAGGGGCCGGAGCACTGTTCCGAGGTGACCGCGGCGTTGCGCGAGGCGGGGTACGACGTGGTCGCGGTCTGAGCGGCGCGGCGCGGAGTGCGAGTGGGGCGGTGGCGGGCAGCCACCGTCCCGCACTGTTGTAGGCAGTCACTGCCCCGCACCGTTGTGGGCTCCGGCCCCCGGAGCCTCGTCGCGCTGCCGGATCGCCGTCCTCCTTCCCCCCCCCGTGCCGCGCGATGTCGAGTGAATCTCCGTCTCCGCGCGCCCATATCGCGATGTATCGCGTTGGGAGTACCATCGCTGCGGCCGCGGGGGTCGCTGTGCCATGGCGCCCCACCGCGGACCAGCGCCCGTGAGTCACTCGTACGCCCTGAAGCGCACCCGCGCACCCGCGCACCCGCGCCCCGTGGAGCGACAGGAACGGGGGCGTCGTCAACAAGTGCCACCGAACGCCCCAAAACGTACTATTCGGCTCATCTATCGCATTCGACCCGGAACTGATCCAAGCCATGGGGGTACCCATATGCCAGGCGCCATTTATGCCGAAGGTCTGGTGAAGACCTTCGGTGAGGTGAGGGCACTGGACGGCGTCGATCTCGACGTTCCCGAAGGAACCGTCCTCGGAATGCTCGGCCCGAACGGTGCCGGCAAAACCACCGCCGTCAGGGTCCTGACGACCCTGCTCCGGCCCGACCAGGGGACGGCGCGGGTGGCCGGCATCGACGTCCTCGCGCACCCCGACGCGGTGCGCCGCGCCATCGGCCTCTCGGGCCAATTCGCCGCCGTCGACGAGTACTTGACCGGCCGGGAGAACCTGGTGATGGTCGGGCGGCTCTACCAGATGAGTGGACGCGACGCCAAGCGCCGGGCCGCCGAGCTGCTGGAGCGGTTCAACCTCGGCGACGCCGCCGACCGCACCGCCAAGACCTACTCCGGCGGGATGCGCCGCCGACTCGACCTGGCCGCCGCCCTGGTCGTCAGTCCGCCCGTGATGTTCATGGACGAGCCGACCACCGGCCTGGACCCGCGCAACCGCCAGGCGCTGTGGGACGTCATCCAGGAGCTGGTCGCCGGCGGCACCACCCTGCTGCTCACCACCCAGTACCTGGAGGAGGCCGACCGGCTCGCGCACGACATCTGCGTCGTCGACCACGGCCGGGTCATCGCCCGCGGCACCTCCGACCAGCTCAAGGCCCGCACCGGCGGCGAGCGGATCGAGGTCGTGGTGCACGCCCCCGAGCAGCTCCCGGCGGCCGAGGGCGTGCTGCGCGCGGTCGCCAAGGGCGAGGGAGCGGTCGAACCGCACACCCGCAAGCTCACGTTCCCGGTGACCGGCGGCGCCAAGCTGCTCGCCGACGTCATCCGCGAACTGGACACCCGCGGGGTGGAGATCGACGACATCGGGCTGCGTCGCCCGACCCTCGACGACGTCTTCATCGCGCTGACCGGCCACACCGCCGCGGCGGAAGCGGACAGCGGCAACGGCCACGGGAAAGGGAACGGCAACAAGAAAGGCCACGGGAACGGCAACGGGAAAGCCAACAGGAAAGGCGACGCACGCGCGGACGGCGACCGGGCCGGCGCGGCGACCACCAAGGAGGGTGTGCGATGAGTGCGGTCGGTCACCCGGCCGGTGCGGCCCCCGCCCGGAACCCACGGCCGCGCGGCGGCCTCATGCGGCCCATGCGCGATGCGCTGGTGGTCGCCCAACGCAATCTGATCCGGATGCTGCGCATCCCCGAGGTCGTGATCTTCGCGCTGATCCAGCCGATCATGTTCGTGGTGCTTTTCACCTACGTCTTCGGCGGGTCCATCGCCCTCCCGGGCGCCCCGGCCGGCAACGCCCAGGTGTACCGGGAGTTCCTGATGGCCGGGATCTTCGCGCAGACCGTCACCTTCGCCACCGCCGGCGCCGGCGCGGGCATCGCGGACGATATGCACAAGGGGCTGATCGACCGGTTCCGCTCGCTGCCGATGTCCCGCGGCGCGGTGCTCACCGGCCGGACCCTCGCCGACCTCGTGCAGACCGCACTGACCCTGGTGGTGCTGGCCGTGGTCGCGCTGCTGATCGGCTGGCGCAGCCACGAGAACCCGGCGAGCGTACTGGCCGGCTTCGCGCTGCTGCTCCTGCTCGGCTACGCCTTCTCCTGGATCGGCGCGCTCATCGGCCTCTCGGTCCGCACCCCCGAGGCGGCCACCTCCGGCGGGCTGATCTGGCTCTTCCCGCTGACGTTCATCTCCAACGCCTTCGTCCCGGTCAACGGCATGCCGGCGTTCCTCCAGCACATCGCGGAGTGGAACCCGTTCAGCGCCACGGTCGCCGGCGCCCGGCAGCTGTTCGGCAACACCATCGCGAACGTGCCCCGGTCGGTGACCGGCGCCTGGCCGATGGAACACCCGGTGCCGGCCTCGGTGATCTGGTCCGTCCTGATCATCGTGGTCTTCCGGACGCTGGCGGTCCGCAAGTACCGCTCGGCGACCGCCTGAGGTCCGGCCGGCGCCGCACCGCGGCCCGGCCGGCACCCGCCCCGCACATGCGGAAGCGGCCCGGAACCGTATGCTCCGGGCCGCTTCCGCTGCGCTTGATCTCCGTACGTACCGCGGCTCAGCCGTTGTAGGGCTTGGCGTCGAGGATCTTCACCGACGCCTTCTTGCCGTTGGGCAGCTCGTACTCGGCGTCGGCGCCGACCTTCTTGCCGTTCACGCCGGTCCCCAACGGCGACTGCGGGGAGTAGGTCTCGATCTCCGAGCTCGCGTACTCCCGCGAGGCCAGCAGGAACGACAGGGTGTCGTCCGGGTCTCCGTCGAACGCGATGGTGACGACCATGCCGGGAGCGACCACACCGTTGGCCGCGGGGGCCTCGCCGACCTTCGCGGCCTGCAGCAGCTGGGTGAGCTGGCGGACGCGCAGCTCCTGCTTGCCCTGCTCCTCCTTGGCCGCGTGGTACCCGGCGTTCTCCTTCAGGTCACCCTCCTCGCGGGCCGCCTGGATCTTCTCGGTGATCTCGGCGCGTGCGGGACCAGACAGGTACTCCAGCTCGGCCTTGAGCTGGTCATACGCCTCCTGGGTCAGCCAGGTGACGTTCTCGCTGGTCTGGGTCACAGGTGCTCCTCGTCGGTACTGGGGATAAATCAAACGCCCTACCAGGAAGGTTTGCGCCTTCACAGGTGGGCGAAACCACGAGCCTAACAATTCCGGCACAAAAGGGGGAAGAGGAAATTCACAGTGGTCGCGCAGGACTGCATCACCGCTGATCAGAGCCGATCGGGCGGCGCGCCGGCGTCGGCCGATCGAGTCACCGGGCCCTTCCGGACGGTCAGCACCGGACCCCGCCGGCGCGTCCCGTGAGGTCAGCCGTTGCCGGCCGGGGTGCCCGTGCAGCCGACCAGGATGGCGTTGGTCGCGCGCTTCGTCGTCCGCACCGTGACCTCGGTGTCGACCTGTCCCGTGCGCTGGTCGATGGTGATGTCCTTGCGGCCGACCTCGGAACCGTCGGTGGCCTGCGAGCGGAGCGTGCACACGCCGGTGTCGTCCTTGCCCTTGACGACTTCGAGGTGGACCTTGACCGCGTGGTCGGAGACCGCGTCCCAGGTGATGATCCGGCCGCTGAGGTCCTGCCCGGAGATGTACGAGACGCCGAGCCAGCCCACCACGCCGAGCAGGGTCGCGCCGAGCACCGCCCCGATGATCTTGAGCTTGCGGTCCGCGCGCTGGTCGGCGGAACGGCCGTAGCGTCCGTCCGGGAGCCCTTCGCGCACCGCGGTCATGATCCATCCTCCTGGTAGGGGACCGGGGAAGAAGCGGACCCCCGGGGGGTCCCCGCCCCAGGGAATACAGCGCCCCCTCGCTTCGGTCACTATAGGAGGCATCTTCTCCGGCTTTTCACTGAGGATCGAGTCTTGACTGAGCAGCTGCGATTGATGGCGGTCCACGCCCACCCCGACGACGAGTCGAGCAAGGGTGCGGCCACCATGGCCAAGTACGTGTCCGAGGGGGTGGACGTGCTGGTCGTCACCTGCACAGGGGGCGAGCGAGGGTCCATCCTCAACCCCAAACTCCAGGGGGACCCGTACATCGAGGAGCACATCCACGAGGTACGCAAGAAGGAAATGGACGAGGCCCGGGAGATCCTGGGCGTCAAGCAGGAGTGGCTGGGGTTCGTCGACTCCGGGCTCCCCGAGGGCGACCCGCTGCCGCCGCTGCCCGAGGGCTGCTTCGCCCTCCAGGACGTCGAGGTCGCGGCCGGGCGCCTGGTGAAGCTGATCCGGGAATTCAAGCCGCAGGTCATCACGACCTACGACGAGAACGGCGGCTACCCGCACCCGGACCACATCATGACCCACAAGATCACGATGGTGGCCTTCGAGGCGGCCGGCGACCCGGAGAAGTACCCGGAGGCCGGTGAGCCCTGGCAGCCGCAGAAGCTCTACTACAACCAGGGCTTCAACAAGCCGCGCACCCTCGCCCTCCACGAGGCGCTGCTGGCCCGCGGCATGGAATCGCCCTACGGCGAGTGGCTGGAGCGGTGGAAGGAATTCGAGCGGCGCGAGCGGACGCTGACCACCTACATCCCCTGCGCCGACTTCTTCGAGATCCGTGACAAGGCACTGATCGCCCACGCCACCCAGATCGACCCCGACGGCGGGTGGTTCCGGGTGCCGATGGACGTCCAGCGCGAGGTCTGGCCGACGGAGGAATACGAGCTCGCGAAGTCGCTCGTGGACACTTCGCTCCCCGAGGACGACCTCTTCGCGGGCATCCGCAACAATTGAGTCCATGATGAGCGCGACCAGCACCCTCGCCCTGACGCACTTCGTCACCCTTGCCGACAGTTTCGACAAGGACAAGGTGACCCCCGGCGTCCTCGGCTTCATCGTCTTCGCGGTCATCGGCGGCGCCGTGTGGCTGCTGATGAAGTCCATGAACAAGCACATGCGGAAGGTGGACTTCGAGGAGCCCACGGAGGACGGCCGGGCGGGCACCACCGCCCCGGCCGCCGCGGCCCCGGAGCCGAAGACCAGCTGACGGCCCGGCGCCGGGCCGTGGTGCACGGCGCGCGGGCGTACGGACCGGGTGGCGGTCATGGAACCGGCCGTCTGGCAGCGGCCGGCCGACCGGCCCGGCGGCTCGCTGATCCAAGCGGTCAGCGAGCCGTATCGCGGGCCGGACGCCCCGGCTCCGTACCGGCGGCACGCGCCGGCACCGTCACTCCGCGGTGGCCGGTGCCGTCGGCACGCCCATGATCTCCCGGGCGTGCCGGTCCGGCACCATGCCGAGCCGCCATGCCTGCCACCCCGTCTCCGGCTCCACTCCGCGCTCCAACAGCAGCCCGAACGTCTGCGCGCAGTCCTCCAGCTTGGCGTCCCGGTCGTCGTGCCGCTCCCGGACCAGCTGCGCCAGCTCCTCCTGCGCCACCGCCGTGCCGACCACCGAACCGCCCGGTGAGGCGAACGGCAGCAGCGTGCACCGCAGGAACCGCGCCCAGTCCGCACCGCGCCGGTCGCCGTAACCGGCGAAGAGCTGCCCGGCCTCGTCGGCCAACGCCAGCGCCTGGGCCGTCCGGCCGTTGCCGGCGTCGATGATCACCAGCTCCACCACGGACCACGCCTCGCCGTGCACCACCCCGATCCGCTGGAAGTCCTTCCGGGCGTCCTGGAGCAGCTGCCGGGCGAAGCCGCTGTTGCGCAGCGAACCGGTCTGCTCGGCCCGCAGATCCCGGGTCACCCGGCCCGCGTGGTGCCGGGCGCAGGCCAGGCCGTAGCCGTCCTGCATCCGACTGAACATGTTCCGCGAGCGCTCCAGCTGGCGCAGCGCCTCATCGCGCTCCCCACGCTCCTCCAGCGCCTGGCCGAGGTAGTACATCGTCCACGCCTCACCGCGGGCGTCCTCGTGCTGGCGGTGCAGCGGCAGCGCCCGGCGCAACTGGTCCACGGCCGGGCCGGGGTCGCCGTCCACCAGCCGGGCCCGCGCCAGCTGGGTCATCGCCCAGGCCGTGCCGCGGTCGTCGTGGGTACGGCCGTACAGCTCCAGGGCGGCGTGCAGTGCGGCCTCGGCGCCCGGGACGTCGCCCTGCCGCAGATGGACCTGGCCGAGCTGGAAGTGCGCCCACGCCTGGCCGTGCAGGCTCTCGCTCTCCTCATGGAGCACCAGCGACTCCCGCAGCATCTCCAGCGCCTCGGGGAGCCGGGCCCGATCCCGCTCCACCGCCGCCAGGGCGTGCAGCGTCCATGCCCGGTCGCCGCGCATCTCGGGGCCGGCCTGGAGATCGAGCGCCTCCCGCAGCTTGGCTGCGGCCTCGGTCAGGCTGCCCTGCTGCTGGAGCGTGATGCCCAGGTCGCGCAGCGCACGGGCCGCGCCCACCGGGTGCTGCGCCTCGAAATAGAGGTCGACCACCGACGACAGGGTCGTCCGGGCCCGGTCCAGCTCGCCCAACTGGCGGGCCGCGACACCCGTCCGCCACTGCACCGAGCGGACCAGCATCCCCTGGCCGGCCGCCCGGGTCAGCTCGCTCAACTCGCCCAGGCGGTAGAGGTCGCCGCGCAGCAGGCAGTAGTCGCACAGCGCGCCCAGCAGGTGCGAGACGGTGTCCTGGTCCACGTCCTGATCGGCATGGCGCAGGGCGGCGGTGATGAAGCTGGTCTCGTCGTCCAGCCACTGGAGGGCCGCGTCCAAGGACGCGAAACCGTGCGGGCCGAAGCGGTCGGCGCGGGTGGACGTATTGCCGTCGACCAGCCGGATCACCGCGTCGGCCAGCTCCGCATAGCCGCGGATCAGCCGCTCCTGGGCCGCGGCGCGCTCGGCCGGCTCCTCCTCGTCGGTCAGCCGGTCGTGCGCGAAGCGGTGCACCAGGGGGTGCAGGCGGTAGCGCGCGCCGCGGACGTGCTCGATCAAGCCGGTCTCGGCCAGCGCGGTCAACTGCCGCTTCGCCTCCGCGTCCGGGACCCCCAGCAGCGCGGCCGCGGCGGCCACGCCCAGGCTCGCCCGACCCACCAGGGCCAGCCGGCGCAGCAACTGCCGGGCCGGCGGCGGCTGGTCGGCGTAGCGCAGCGTCAGGGCCCGCTCCACCGGTGCCGTCCCGTCGACCGCCGCCAGCTCCCGCGCCAGCGTGGCGGGGGAGCGGCCGCCCAGGGCGGAGCCGACCACCCGCAGTGCCAGCGGCAGCCCGGCGCACAGCTCGGAGATCCGGTCGATCGACTGCGCGTCGTACGGGCCCGCGCCGTCCGCCGGCTCCTCCCCGGCGGGCGCCGCCGACCGCAGCAGCTCCTCGGTGCCCGCCGTGTCCAGCGCCGCCACCGGCAGCTGGTGCACCCGCGCCTCCAGATCCGCGGGCAGTGCGAGCGGCGTACGGGAGGTGACCAGGACGAGGCTGTCGGAGCGGTCCGGAACCAGGGCCCGCACCTGCTCCGCATCCGAGGCGTCATCCAACAGCACCGTCACCGGGAGCCCGGACAGATGCTGGTGGTAGATCTCGGTGAGCCTCCTGACGTGCTGCTCCTGCGAGGGTCGCTCGCGGAACAGCAACTGCTCGCGCGGCGCACCCAGGCGGTTGAGCAGGTGCAACAGCGCGTCCCGGGTCGGCAGCGGCACCTCGCCGGGGGTGTCACCCCGCAGATCCACCAGACACGCGCCGCGGAACTGATCGCGCAGCTGATGCGCCGCCCGCACCGCCAGTGCCGTCCGGCCCGCGCCCGGCTCGCCGTGCAGCACCACCACGATCGGCCGGGTCTCCGTGCTCGCCCGGCCGGCCTGCACCCACTGGACGATCTGGGCCAGCTCCGTCCGACGCCCCGCGAACGGGCCGTCCGGCTGCGGAAGTTGCGCGAACGACCGCTCCAGGACCGACCGCCGGCGGGCCGCCGCACTGCGGTCCGCACCGCGCAGCTGCGGACCCCGGGAACCCTTCCCCGCGGGCTGGGCGGAGGACGCGCCGCCACCCCGGGCCGCCGCGCTCAGCATCCGCTGCTGGTCCAGGAACGGGCGGATGCCGCGCACCTCCAGCGCCGTCAACCACTGGAGCCGCAACTGCTCCGGCCCGCCGGGCTGGCCCCGCATCCCGGCCTGGCGGTGCGCCGCCGGGAAATGACCGGCGGTCAGCTTCACCACCGTGGCCGCCGCGCCCGCGACCAGTGCCGCGGCACCCGCCCCGAGCGCCGGTCCACCGCCCGTGCCGTACGCCAGGTCCGCACCGAACGCGGCCACCGCGGCCACCGCCGACGCCACCGCCGGCGTGCCCAGCTCCTTGCGCGACAGCCGCTCCGCGAGCGGCCGCCGGCCGGCCGCCGCCTCATCCAGCGCGCGCACGTACGCCCCGTACTCCTCCGCCGCGGGGGCGGCCAGCTCGTCCAGGGCCGCCCGGGCCCTGCCGAGCAGCGCCGGCCCGTCGAGCCGGCTCCCCGCGCGGCGCGCCTCCTCCTCGACGGCCCGCGCCAGCAGCTCGTCCGCTTCCTTCCGATGGCCGTTCCGCAGTCCAGCCAGTTCGCCCGGCATGCCCTCCCCCTCCAACAGTCGCCAGCAGTCCTGGCGGTCCAGCGGTCGCCGGCGGATCACCCCTACCCACCGGCGCGTCCCCGCGCCCTCGCGCGGCCCGCCCCGGCGTGATCACCGCCGTACCCACAGTGTTTCGCGTCCGGGCGGTTTCCGGCAGGGCTGTGGATAACTCCCGCCTCTCCCGGAAACCGCTGCCCCATTGGGAGAGGATGGCCTCATGCCGAACCGCCTGGCTCATGAGACTTCCCCATATCTGCTCCAGCACGCCGACAACCCCGTCGACTGGTGGCCGTGGTCCCCCGAAGCGTTCGAGGAGGCCCGGCGGCGCGGCGTGCCGGTGCTGCTCAGCGTCGGCTACAGCTCCTGCCACTGGTGCCACGTCATGGCCCACGAGAGTTTCGAGGACCCGGCCGTCGCCGCGCTGCTCAACGAGCACTTCGTGGCCGTCAAGGTCGACCGCGAGGAGCGCCCGGACGTCGACGCCGTCTACATGGAGGCCGTACAGGCCGCCACCGGCCAGGGCGGCTGGCCGATGACCGTGTTCCTCACCCCCGACGCCGAACCCTTCTACTTCGGCACGTACTTCCCGCCCGAGCCGCGCCACGGCATGCCCTCCTTCGGGCAGGTCCTCGAAGGGGTCCGGGGGGCCTGGACCGACCGGCGCGACGAGGTCGGCGAGGTCGCCGGCCGGATCGTCGCCGACCTCGCGGGCCGCTCGCTGGCCGAGTCGCTGCCCGAGGGCGACCAGCGGCCCCCGCGCCCCGAGGAGCTGCACGCCGCCCTGATGGGGCTGACCCGCGAATGCGACGCGGTGCACGGCGGGTTCGGCGGCGCGCCGAAGTTCCCGCCGTCCATGGTCCTGGAGTTCCTGCTCCGCCACCATGCCCGGACGGGTTCCGCCGGCGCCCTGGAGATGGCCGGGGCGACCTGCGCGGCGATGGCCCGCGGCGGGATCTACGACCAGCTCGGCGGCGGCTTCGCCCGCTACTCCGTCGACCGGGAATGGGTCGTTCCGCACTTCGAGAAGATGCTCTACGACAACGCCCTGCTGTGCCGCACCTACGCCCACCTGTGGCGCGCCACCGCCCGCGACGGAGCCGCTGACGGACTCGGCGACCTGGCCCGGCGGATCGCCCTGGAGACCGCCGACTTCATGGTCCGTGAACTCCGCACCGACCAGGGTGGCTTCGCCTCCGCACTGGACGCCGACAGCGACGACGGGACGGGCCGGCACACCGAGGGCGCGTACTACGTCTGGACACCGGAGCAGCTGCGCGCCGTCCTGGGGGAGAAGGACGCCGAGTTCGCCGCCACGTACTTCGGCGTCACCGAGGAGGGCACCTTCGAGGAGGGCGCCTCCGTCCTCCAACTCCCCGAAACCCACGGCCTGGTAGACGTCGACCGGGTGGCGTCGGTGAGGGAGCGGCTGCTCGCGGCCCGTGCGGAGCGTCCCCGCCCGGGGCGCGACGACAAGGTCGTCGCCTCCTGGAACGGCCTGGCCATCGCCGCGCTGGCCGAGACCGGCGTCTACTTCGACCGCCCCGACCTGGTGCAGGCCGCCACCGACGCCGCCGACCTGCTGGTCCGCGTCCACATGGACTGGCAGGCCCGGCTGCACCGCACCTCCCGGGACGGCACGGCCGGCGCCAACGCCGGCGTCCTGGACGACTACGCCAACGTCGCCGAGGGCTTCCTCGCGCTGGCCTCGGCCACCGGGGAGGGCGTCTGGGTGGAGTTCGCGGGCTTCTTCCTGGACACCGTCCTGGTGCAGTTCACCGCCCCGGACGGCACGCTCTACGACACCGCCGCCGACGCCGAGCGGCTGATCCGCCGCCCCCAGGACCCGACCGACAACGCCACGCCCTCCGGGTGGACCGCCGCGGCCGGGGCGCTGCTCTCCTACGCGGCGCTGACCGGTAGCGCGCTCCACCGGGACGCCGCGGAGCGCGCCCTGGGCATCGTCACCGCCCTCGGCGGCCGGGCGCCGCGCTTCATCGGCTGGGGGCTGGCGGTCGCCGAGGCCGCGCTGGACGGGCCGCGCGAGGTCGCGGTGGTCGGCCCGCCGGACGATCCGGCCACCCGTGCGCTGCACCGCGCCGCGCTGCTGGGCACCGCCCCCGGGACGGTGGTGGCACTGGGCGCCCCCGGGGCGGACGCCGCCGCCGAGGTGCCGCTGCTGATGGCGCGCCCCCTGGTCGACGGTAAGCCGGCCGCCTACGTATGCCGGCACTTCACCTGCGAACGGCCGACGACGGACCCGGAGGAGCTGGCGGAGCGGTTGCGGTCCTGAGGCGGTGCGGCGGGGCCGCGGCCCGTAGGGCGGCGCACCCTCCTCGGCGCCGAGGGGCCCGAACGGCCCCGCCCCGCCCGCCTCAAGTCCTAGGACCAGCGACCGGATTGAACTTGACGCGTACGTCAAGTTTTAGCCTCGGGGCATGAAGAACCGCACGCACCGCGAAGTCCGCCTGGCCGCTCGTCCCGAGGGTCCGGTCACCGATGACCTCTTCGAGATCGTGAAGGTCCCCGTCCCGGAACCGGCGGCGGGCCAGGTACTGGTACGCAACACCCTGATGTCCGTCGCCGCCGTGATGCGCACCCTGATGGACGAGGTCACCACCGTCCCCATGCCCTCCTTCGAGGTCGGCGAGGCGCTCTACGGGGCGGCCGTCGGCGAGGTGGTCGCCGCCCCCGGGACCGACCTCAAGCCCGGCGACCTGGTGGAGCACCGCCTCGGCTGGCGCGAGTACGCCCTGCTGGACGCCGGAGAGGTCCAGCGCCTCGCCCCCGGCCTGCTGCCCGACCCGGCCGGCTACCTCTCGCAGGGGCCCACCGCCCTGATGGGTATCGACCGCGGCGCCGAAGTGCGCCCCGGGGACACGGTGTTCGTCACCGGGGCGGCCGGCGGCGTCGGCTCGCTGGCCGGCCAGATCGCCAAGCTGCGCGGCGCCGCGCGGGTCATCGGCAGTACCGGCTCGCGGGAGAAGGCCGACCGGCTGCTGAAGGAGTTCGGCTACGACGCGGTGGTGATCCGGGGCGCCGGGCCCATCGAGGAGCAGCTGCGCGCCGCCGCCCCGGAGGGCATCGACGCGCTCTTCGACAACGTGGGCGGCGAGCAGCTCCAGGCCGCGATCGCCGTCGCCAACCGCGGTGCCCGGCTCGCCCTCGTCGGCGCGCTCTCCACCCAGCTGTCCGACGGGACGGTGTCCACCACGCCGATCGACACCCTGTCGCTGCTGGCCCGGAGCATCACCCTGCGTGGCGTCGCCCTCTACGACCACCGGGACCTGATCCCGGAGTGGAACGAGCTGTTCGGCCAGGGGCTGCGCGACGGCACCCTCACCTTCCCGCACTCCCGGCTGCACGGCATCGAGCAGGCCCCGCGGGCGCTCCAGGAGCTGATCGCGGGCAAGCATCTCGGCTCCGTACTGGTGGAGTTGTAAGCCGCGGCCTAAAGGTGAGGGGCGGTACCGGGCGATGTCATTCCTCCGGGGGGTTTTCGATCCGGAGGTAGCCTGCAAGGGTGACGACCTTGCTTGGGTACCGCTCGCTCGTCCAGGAGGCCGCGGCGCTGCGGTCCGGTGTGGACGACCCCCTCGACGCGGTGCGCCGCACCTGCGACCGCATCGACGCCGTGGACCCCCGGATCCACGCCTTCGTGCCGGAGCCGGGGCGCCGTGACCGGTTGTCGGCGGCGGCCCGGGAGCTGGCCGCGGCCGGCCCACCGGGACCCGCCGGGCGCCCCGCGCTGTACGGCATCCCGGTCGGGATCAAGGACATCGTGCACGTCAACGGGCTGCCCACCCGGGCGGGTTCGGCACTGCCGCCCGAGGAGCTGACCGGCGCGCAGGCGGCCGTCGTGGACCGGCTGCGTGCCGCGGGGGCGCTGATCGCGGGCAAGACGGTGACCGCGGAGTTCGCGGTGACGGCCCCGGGGCCGACCCGTAATCCGCACAACCCGGCGCATTCGCCCGGGGGTTCGAGCAGCGGCTCGGCGGCCGCGGTCGCCGCCGGGATGATCCCGCTGGCCATCGGAACGCAGACCGTCGGCTCGATGATCCGGCCCGCCGCCTACTGCGGAGTGGTCGGTTTCAAGCCGACCTACGGGCGGATCCCGCTCGACGGGGTGATCCCGAACGCGAGCAGCTTCGACACCCTGGGGTGCTACGCGACGGAGCTGGCGGGGATCGCGCTGGCCGCGCCGGTGCTCTGCGACGGCTGGCGGACCGCGGACGGCGACGGGCCGGGCCGGCCGCCGGTGCTGGGCGTACCGGCCGGCCCCTATCTGGAGCGGGCCGACGAGGAGGCGCTGCGCGCCTTCGCGGCCCAGCGGGAGGCGCTGGCGGCGGCCGGCTACGAGGTCCGCGAGGTGCCCGTGATGGCCGACTTCGCGCAGATCGTCGAGCAGCTCTTCACCATGAACCGCTACGAGGTCGCACGCGCCCACACCGAGTGGTTCGCGCGCCACGGCGTCCTCTACCGGGAGCAGACCACGGCCGCCATCCGCCAGGGTCAGCCGATCGGGGACGCCGCCTACCAGGCCGCCCGGGAGCGCCGTACCGCCTTCCGGGAACGGCTCGCGGCGGACGGGGCGGACGCCGGGATCGACCTGTGGATCGCCCCGGCGGCCACCGGGCCGGCGCCCGCCGGCCTCACCACCACGGGCAGCTCGATCATGTGCCTGCCGTGGAGCAACGCCGGGCTGCCGTCGCTGAGCCTGCCCGCCGGCCGGGCCGCCAACGGGTTGCCGCTGGGGCTCCAGTTGGTGGGCCGGCCCGGCGCCGACGAGGAACTGCTGGCCTGGGCGGTCGACATCGAGTGCGTGCTGAACGGGACGACCGGGGCGCCCGGCGGACCGACGGGCGGGCGCTGGGCCCGGTCGGCCTAGCGCGTCATCACGGGGGACCGAGGGGGCGGCGGATGCGTATCGGGGACGCGGCGGCCGCGGCCGGGCTGACGCCGCGGGCGCTGCGCTACTACGAGCAGCAAGGGCTGGTGACGGCCCGGCGGATGCCGTCGGGCCACCGGGAGTACGACGCGGAGGACGTCCGCCGGCTGCGGGCCGTCCGCGAACTGCGCGAGGCGGGGCTGACCGTCGGCGACGTCCGGGCCTTCGCGCACCTCCTGCACACCCTGCCGCCGGCGGGTATACCGGACCTGATCGGGACGGATCCGGGCTCGGAGCGCTGCGCGGCCGCCGAGGCGGTGGCCCGGCGCCGACTGGCCGAACTGGACGGCCACATCGCGCGGTTGTCCCGGCTGCGGGCGCGACTGGCCGCGCGCCTGGGGGAGCCCGGTGGCCGGCCGGGTGGTCCGGGGCGAAGCGGTCCGGATGCGGAGGGCCGCTCGCTCAGAGCGTGAGTCCGCCGGCCAGGACGTCCATCGACCGGTGGATCAACTCTTCCGGGCTCGCCTCCCGGCTCTCCTCGGCCCAACGCAGCATCGCCTCCTGGAGGGCGGCCAGGGCCGCCGCGCTGATCACCCGGATCCCCAGGTCGTCCGCCGGGCGGCCGGTGCGCTCGGCCAGTGCGGTGCTGATGGTGTCGATGTGCCGGGCGGTGAGCTCCGCGGTGCGGCCCCGGACAGCGGGTATGTCGCGGATCAGCCGGATGCGCTGGACGAGTTCGTCGCGGTCGGTCGCGCTGATGTCGCGCATGATCCCGACCGTGACGTGCCGCAGGGTCTCGGCGAACGGCTCGCCGGCCGGACGGGCCCGGATCCCGTCCGCCAGCAGGGCGTTGTACTCGTCGGTGAGCACGATGTCTTCCTTGGCGGGGAAGTAGCGGAAGACCGTACTGGGGGAGACCTCCGCGGCCTCGGCGATCCGCTCGGTCGGGGTCGCGTCGTAACCCTGCGCCGCGAAGAGTCGGAAGGCGGCCCGGCGGATCGCCTGCCGGGTTTTGATCTTCTTCCGCTCGCGCAGCCCGGGCTTCGACTGACCGGGTGACGCGGTGGCGGAGGTGCATGCGGAGGCCATGCGGCTCATTGTCCCCGGCCCTTCTGTGGCCGACGCATGACGCCTTGACGGAGCTCTGATTGCCGGTGGGGTGTGTCACGCTGCGAAGCGGGCATGATTACTGTCAGTGACGTCCGGAGGGGGGCTCGTGATGCGACCCGCGATTCATGTGTATGCCGTGCTCGCCGCCGCGCTGTGCGTGGGCGGCTTCCTGCTGGGTGGTGGCCTGCTGGTCACGGCCCTGGTGCTGGCCGGGCTGGCGGCCCTGGCGTGGCACGTGGCCGTGGCCTCCCGGCCACGACCGCGGTGGCGCCCGGAGGTGGCCGGGAGGCCGGCCGGGAGACCCGGAGGGCCGGCCGCCCGGGTCCGACCCGCCTCAGGAATGCGTATACGCGACGAGTGAGATGCCCACGTAGTGCACGACGAAGGCCGCCAGGGTGAAGGAGTGGAAGACCTCATGGAAGCCGAACCACCGCGGTGACGGGTTGGGGCGCTTGATGCCGTAGATCACGCCGCCCGCGCTGTAGAGCAGCCCGCCGACGATGACGAGGACGAGGACGGCGATGCCGCCGGTGTGCAGGAAGTCGGGCAGGAAGAAGACGGCGGCCCAGCCCATCGCGATGTAGCAGGGGGTGTAGAGCCAGCGTGGGGCGCCGACCCAGAAGACCCGGAAGGCGATGCCCGCCAGGGCGGCGGCCCAGACCGCCCAGAGCAGCACCTGCCCGCGGGTGCCCGGGACCAGCAGCAGCGTCAGCGGGGTGTAGGTGCCGGCGATGATCAGGAAGATGTTGGCGTGGTCGAGCCGGCGCAGCGCTCCGTCCATCCGCGGGCCCCAATTGCCGCGGTGGTAGAGGGCGCTGACGCCGAACAGCAGGCAGGCGCTGACCGTGTAGATCGCGCAGGCCAGGCGGCCGCGGGGGCTGTCGGCGAGCGCGGTCAGCATGATGCCGGAGAGCAGGACGGCGGGGAACATTCCGGCGTGCAGCCAGCCACGCAGTTTCGGCTTGAGCGGCACGGTCGCGGCGGCCGGCGCGACCGCTTCGGCCGTGGACCCGGTATCGGTCCCGGACGGCGCGGCAGGGGGGCGGCTCTCGGCGGCGTCAGGCGCGGAAGTCATGGCGCAATGCTACCTACGCAACCGTAAGTTACGGATTCGTCCGGAAGTGGTGACGGTCACCACGGTGCCCCCTGGACAGAACCGAATCAGGGTCGGATGATCAAATGAGTGCGGTCGGCACCGGATGAGCGGTCACGAAGCATCCGGGTCGCAGCCCCCAAGGGGCAGATAAGTAAAAGCAGCGGTTTCCTTGACTTATGCACGGGAAGCCGGCCAAACCCCTCATCTAGGAGCGATCGTGGCGCGCGACAACGCGGCTCCCACCCCGACCCGGCACCAGGCCCTGCTCGACTGGGTCGACGAGATAGCGGCGATCACCCAGCCTGACCGGGTCGTCTGGTGCGACGGCTCGGAGTCGGAGTACGAGCGGCTGTGCGAAGAGCTCGTCGAGAAGGGCACCTTCAAGAAGCTCGACCCGATCAAGCGCCCCAACTCGTACTACGCCGCCTCCGACCCGACGGACGTGGCGCGTGTCGAGGACCGCACCTTCATCTGTTCGGAGAAGGAAGAGGACGCCGGCCCGACCAACCACTGGAAGGACCCCGCCGAGATGCGGGAGATCTTCGCTGGTGAGAAGGGCGTCTTCCGCGGCGCGATGAAGGGCCGGACGATGTACGTCGTCCCGTTCTGCATGGGCCCGCTCGGCTCCCCCCTCTCCGCGATCGGTGTGGAGATCACCGACTCCGCCTACGTCGCCGTGTCGATGCGCACCATGACGCGGATGGGCCAGGCGGTCCTCGACGAGCTCGGCAAGGACGGCTTCTTCGTCAAGGCCGTGCACACCCTCGGCGCGCCGCTGGCCGAGGGCGAGCAGGACGTGCCGTGGCCGTGCAACTCCACCAAGTACATCTCGCACTTCCCGGAGTCCCGCGAAATCTGGTCGTACGGCTCGGGCTACGGCGGCAACGCCCTGCTCGGCAAGAAGTGCTACGCGCTGCGGATCGCCTCCGTCATGGCCCGCGACGAGGGCTGGCTGGCCGAGCACATGCTCGTCCTCAAGCTGACCCCGCCGCAGGGCGAGGCCAAGTACGTCGCCGCGGCGTTCCCGAGCGCCTGCGGCAAGACCAACCTGGCCATGCTGGAGCCGACGATCCCGGGCTGGACCGTCGAGACCATCGGTGACGACATCGCCTGGATGCGCTTCGGCGAGGACGGCCAGCTCTACGCGATCAACCCCGAGGCCGGATTCTTCGGCGTCGCGCCCGGCACCGGTGAGCACACCAACGCCAACGCCATGAAGACCCTCTGGGGCAACTCCGTCTTCACCAACGTCGCCCTCACCGACGACGGCGACGTGTGGTGGGAGGGCATGACCGAGGAGACCCCGGCCCACCTGACGGACTGGAAGGGCAACGACTGGACGCCCGCGTCCGGTGTCCCGGCCGCGCACCCCAACGCCCGCTTCACCGTGCCCGCCGCCCAGTGCCCGACCATCGCGCCCGAGTGGGAGGACCCCAAGGGCGTGCCGATCTCGGCCATCCTCTTCGGCGGTCGCCGGGCCAGCGCGGTGCCGCTGGTCACCGAGTCGCTGAGCTGGCAGCACGGTGTCTTCCTCGGCGCCAACGTGGCGTCCGAGAAGACCGCCGCCGCCGAGGGCAAGGTCGGTGAGCTGCGCCGCGACCCGTTCGCCATGCTGCCGTTCTGCGGCTACAACATGGGCGACTACATGGGGCACTGGATCAAGGTGGGGCAGGACGCCGCGCGGGGAGGAGGCCAGGCGAAGCTGCCGAAGATCTACTACGTCAACTGGTTCCGCAAGGACGACGCGGGCCGCTTCGTGTGGCCGGGCTTCGGCGAGAACAGCCGGGTGCTCAAGTGGATCGTCGAGCGGCTGGCGGGCACGGCCGAGGGCGTCGAGACCCCGATCGGCGTGCTGCCCACCAAGGGTGCGCTGGACACCGAGGGCCTCGAACTCTCCGAGAAGGACCTGGACTTCCTGCTCACCGTCGACAAGGAGGTCTGGCGCGAGGAGGCGGCGCTGGTCCCCGAGCACCTGAACACCTTCGGCGACCACACGCCGAAGGAGCTGTGGGACGAGTACCGCGCGCTGGTGCAGCGGCTCGGCTAGTCCTCGCACGCCGGGCGGCGCACCGCCCGGCCTGTGTCACGCCCGCCCGGGGCCCCGCACCACTTGCGTGCGGGGCCCCGGGCGGGCGTTGTGCGGTCCGCTGTCGGCGTTTTCGGGGGTGTCGGGCGGTCGTCACCGGGGCGCGAGCGCCGGGCGGTGGCGGTCAGGCGGTGGCGAGGTCCATGCCGTTGGCATCGTGGGCGGCCAGCCGCTCCTCGGCCAGTGCGATGGCGCCGGCGTCGTCCCGCGAGGTGGCGACGGCCAGGGCGTTCCCGGCGAGGGTGTGGGCGCGCTGCTGGAGGGCCGGTATCCGGGCCGGGTCGCCGCCGTCGGTGGGTTCGGCGCGCAGCGGGTGGTGGCCGCTCAGCCGGGCGACCTCGGTGGCGATGCGGTCGGCCGCCGAGGCGAGGGCGGCGCGCTCGGCGCCGCACCCGGTCAGGGCGTGCAGCTCGTCGGTGACGGTGAGCAGGGCGGTCAGCTGCCCGGCGAGCCGGATGTCCAGCTCCTCCTCGCGGGAGCGGTGCGGGATCCCCGGGGCGACGGCCATGCTGTGGACCGACTTGGTGCGGATCGGTTCGTACATGGGACGGCCTCCTGAAAACGTCTAGGAGGCCATCCTAGCTTAGACTCTGTCTAAAGTTGTGATCCGTATAGAGGTCGCTTCGGGTCAGTACTGTCCGTAACCGTCGAGGAAGCCGCCGATGCGGGTGACGGCGTCCGTCAGCGTGTCCTTGTTCGGCAGCGTGACCAGGCGGAAGTGATCCGGCTCGGGCCAGTTGAAGCCGGTGCCGTGGACGATCATGATCTTCTCGGCGCGCAGCAGCTCCAGCACCATCTGCCGGTCGTCCTTGATCTTGTACACCTTGGGGTCCAGCCGCGGGAAGGCGTAGAGCGCGCCCTTCGGCTTGACGCAGCTGACGCCCGGTATCCGGGTCAGCAGCTCGTAGGCGGTGTCGCGCTGCTCCAGCAGGCGACCGCCGGGCAGCACCAGGTCGTTGATCGACTGCCGGCCGCCGAGGGCGGTGGCGACCGCGTGCTGCGCCGGCATGTTGGCGCACAGCCGCATGTTCGCCAGGATCGTGAGGCCCTCGATGTACGAGCTGGCGTGTGCCTTCGGGCCGCAGACCGCCAGCCAGCCGCTGCGGTAGCCGGCGACCCGGTACGCCTTGGACAGGCCGTTGAAGGTCAGCGTCAGCAGGTCCGGGGCGAGCGCGGCGAACGGGGTGTGGGTGACGCCGTCGTAGAGGATCTTGTCGTAGATCTCGTCGGCGCAGACGATCAGGTTGTGCCGGCGGGCGAGCTCGGCGATTCCGCGCAGCAGTTCCTCGTCATAGACCGCGCCCGTGGGGTTGTTGGGGTTGATGACGACGATGGCCTTGGTGCGGTCGGTGATCTTGCGCTCGATGTCGGCGAGGTCCGGCATCCAGTCGGCCTGCTCGTCGCAGCGGTAGTGGACCGCGGTTCCGCCGGAGAGCGAGACCGACGCCGTCCACAGCGGGTAGTCCGGGGCCGGGACCAGCACCTCGTCGCCGTCGTCCAGCAGCGCCTGCATCGACATCTGGATCAGCTCGGAGACGCCGTTGCCCAGGTAGACGTCGTCGACGGAGAGCTCGATGCCCTTGGTCTCGTAGTGCTGCACCACCGCGCGGCGGGCCGAGAGCAGGCCCTTGGCATCGCCGTAGCCGTGCGCGGTGCCGACCGAGCGGAGGACGTCCTCCAGGATCTCGGGCGGGCAGTCGAAGCCGAACGCCGCCGGATTCCCGGTGTTCAGCTTCAGGATGCGGTGACCCTCCGTCTCCAGCCGCATGGCCTCCTCAAGTACCGGGCCGCGGATTTCGTAGCAGACATTGGCGAGCTTCGTTGACTGGATCACCTGCATGACGGCCACTCTACGGGCGCGTAGCGCTGCCCGCCGGGTGGTTTTCGCCACGCAGTCGACGGATGGCGCGGAATCGTTCACCCGGTGTGACCGGCATTACGTGCTGATTTCGTTGCGGGGCCGCCGATGGTCCTGTTCGGGCCCGTACGCCGGGCTAACCGTGCCGGCCCGGGGTGCGCCGGATCGCGCGGCCCGCCAGGACGTCGGTGCGGCGGCCGTCCTCGATGACGAAGCGGCCGTCGATCAGGACGTGCGGGATGCCGGTGGGCAGGGTGCGCGGGGCGTCGAAGGTGGAGCCGGCGGCGACCGTCTCCGGGTCGAAGAGGACCAGGTCGGCGCGGTACCCCTCACGGACCAGACCGCGGTCGGGCAGCCGCAGTCGGGCGGCCGGGCGCGACGTCAGGTGCGCCACGCACTCCTCCAGGGACAGTACGCCCAGCTCGCGGACGTACCTGCCGAGGTACTGGGGGAAGGTGCCGTACGCCCGCGGATGCGGTTTGGCGCCCTGGAGGATGCCGTCGCTGCCGCCGGTGTGGACCCGGTGCCGCATGATCTGCCGGACGTTGTCCTCGTGGCCGACGTGCTGGAGGATCGTCGGGCCCAGCCGGTCGGCGCGCAGCAGGTGGCGGGCGGCGTCCCAAGGCTCCACGCCGCGCTCGGCGGCGCCGCGGGCGAGGGTCGCGCCGACCCAGCCGGCCAGTTCGGGGTCGGTGACGCCGGAGATCTCGACGGTGTCCCAGTCGATGGGGACGCCGTGGCAGCCGTCCGACCCCTCGACCTCCAGGGCGTGCCGGACGGCCGCCGCGGTGGTGTCGTCGGCCAGCCGCGCCAGGATCGCCTCCGGGCCGCCCTCGCTGGCCCAACTGGGCAGCATCGCCACGAGCGTGGTGCAGCCGGGGGTGTACGGATAGGTGTCCAGGGTGAGGTCGGCGCCGCCGTCCAGGGCCTCGTCCAGGAGGGCCAGGAGTTCGGGCGCCCGGCCCTCGTTGACGCCGAAGTTCATGGTGGCGTGGGCGAGGTGCAGTGCGCAGCCGGCCTCGCGGGTGAGGGTGATCATCTCCTCGTACGCGGCCAGGGCGCCGGCGCCGTAGGAGCGGTGGTGCGGGCAGTAGTAGCCGTCGTAGCGGGCCACCACCCGGCACAGTTCGGTCAGTTCGGCGTCTGAGGCGTACATGCCCGGGGTGTAGGTGAGGCCGGAGGAGAGGCCCACCGCGCCCTGCTCCAGGCCCGCGGCGACCAGCTGCCGCATCCGGTCCAGTTCGGCGTCGGTGGCCCGGCGGTCGTCCCAGCCGACGGCGAGCATCCGGACGGTGCCCTGGGGGACGAGGTAGGCGGCGTTGACCGCGATGCCCTCGCCGTCGAAGCCGTGGTCCAGGCGGTCGAGGTACTCGCCGACGGTGCGCCAGGTGAAGGCGAGGGAGGAGTCGTCGGGGCCCCCGCCGTTCCAGCCGGTGATCTGGGCACGGACCGCGGTGAGCGTGCGGTCGTCGACCGGGGCGTAGGACAGGCCGTCCTGGCCGAGGACTTCGAGGGTGACGCCCTGGGCGGCCTTCGCGGTGTGCGCGGGGTCCCGTAGCAGCGCCAGGTCGCTGTGCGCGTGCATGTCGATGAAGCCGGGGGCGAGGGCGAGGCCGGCGGCGTCCACGGTGCGGGCGGCGGACGGGCGGGGGCCGCCGGCCGACTCCTGGTGGATGGCGGCGATCCGGCCGCCGGCCAGGGCGACGTCGGCGCGGTAGGAGGGGCCGCCGGACCCGTCGATGACGCGTACGTCGCGGAGCACGGTGTCCATGGGCGGGCTGCCTTTCTCGGGCGTTCTCGGGCGTTCTCGGGCTTGGCTCGGCTTGGCGCGGGTCCGCTCGGGCGTTCTTGAGCCGTCCGGGGCCGGTCGATCGGGGTCGGGTCAGGGTCGGATCAGGGGGATGTCGGGGGTGCTCCGAGGCGGTCGGCGCACCCCCCGCGGGTATCAGAAGAACGTGCGGATGAAATCGACGACCGTGCCGTCCCGCTCGACCAGCGGGATCAACTGCCATTTGTCGAAGGAGGTGCAGGGGTGCGACAGACCCAGGGCCACCCAGTCGCCGACCTCCAGGTCCCCGGCGTGCTCGGTCCGCACCCAGGCGTGCTGGTCGGACAGGCCGGTGACGGTGAGGTCGGCCGCCGGGCGCAGGGTGCCGTCCCGGCCGGAGCGCACGGCCTGCGCCTGCGGCAGGTCGAGGTCGTACGCGGCGTCCCGCTTGCCGGCGTTGAGGAACGCCTGCTCGGGGGTGGGCCGGGAGACGACCTGCGCCCAGAGCCGGAAGGCCGGCTCCAGCGCCCCCTCGTCCGGTACGCGGTTGAAGGGGGTGAGGTGGCGGTAGTGCCCGTCGTCGTGCGAGACGTACGCGCCCGAACGCAGCAGTTTCAGGACCGGCGCGGAGAGCTCGGGGAGCACCGCGAAGACCTCGGCGACCGCGTCGAACCACGCGCTGCCGCCGGCGCTGACCACGATCTCGTCGAGGTCGGTGAAGCGGCCGGCGGCGTCGAGGTCGGCGGCCAGCGCGACCAGCCGGCGCAGCCACGCGGTGACCCGCTCGTGGTCGGCGTCGGGGACCTCGCCCTCGTAGCCGGCCACGCCGACCAGGCGGAGGGTGTCCACGCCCGCGATCACATCGGCCAGTTCGCGGCACTCGGCCTCGGTGCGGGCCCCGGTGCGGGCCCCTTCGCCGGCGCCCAGTTCGATGACCACGTCCACCGGGCGGGTGGCCTCGGCGGCGCGCAGGGCGGCGTCCATCAGCTCGATGCCGCGCACCGAGTCGACGTAGCAGACGAAGCGGAAGTCCGGATCGGCGGCGAGTTCGCCGGCCAGCCAGTGCAGCGCGGCGGCGTCGACGACCTCGTTGGCCAGGAAGATCCGCTGGATGCCGAAGTCGCGGTAGACGCGGGCCTGGTGGGGGACGGCCGCGGTGATTCCCCAGGCGCCGTGCGCCAGCTGGCGGGCGAAGAGCTGGGGGGCCATGGAGGTCTTGCCGTGGGGGGCGAAGGCCAGGCCGTGCCGGGCGGTGTAGGTCTCCAAGAGGGCGAGGTTGTGCTCGACCGACTCGGCGGAGAGGGCCAGGACGGGGGTGGTGAAGCCGTCGGTGAAGAGGTTGCGGCGCTCGGCGGCCAGCTCCCCGACGGTGAGTCCGGCGGCGTCCGGGGGGAGCGCCTTGAAGCGGTGATCGACCTTGTCGTCCGCGAGGTTCTTGAGTTCCTGCGCGAGCCGCTCGCCGGCCATGGAGCCTCCTCGAAGAGTGTGTTGCATCCTCTGCAACACCCATTGCGCATATCGCTTACTGCTGTCTAACATCCGAGCCATCGCCCGGTCAATGGTGGGCAGACGTCGGGACCGACCGTGCGCAGCACGCCGCGGGCGAACGGACGATCCGGCCCCGCACCGACCGGGAAACGGCCCGAACCCGCGGCATGGCGAACCCCGCCCCGAGCTCTCCGGAGGGCTCCGAGCAGGGCACCCCCATCGGCGGCACAGCGAAGGAGCGCAACCGATCGTGACCAGGTCCTCGAACGTCAGCGACACCCCCGTCCCGGCGGCCGGCGCCGCCCCGGACGTCGATGTCGTCTGCCTCGGCGAGTCCATGGTCACCTTCCTTCCCACCGCCCCCGGGCCACTCGCCGACGTCCCGGCCTTCGAGCGCGCCATCGGCGGCGCGGAGTCCAACGTCGCCTGTGCCCTCGCCCGTGCCGGTCACCCCACCCGCTGGATCTCCCGGGTCGGCGCCGACGGCTTCGGCGACCACCTCGTCCGGGAGATCGCCGGGTACGGCGTCGACACCCGCGCGGTCCACCGGGACCCCGCCCGCCCCACCGGCATCTACTTCCGCACCGCGGGCGACCGGGCCACCGACGCCCACGAAGTCGCCTACTACCGCGCCGGCTCGGCCGCCTCCGCGATGGCCGCGGCCACCATGGACCTGGCCGCCCTCCGCGCCGGCCGGGTGCTCCACCTCTCCGGGATCACTGCCGCGCTCTCCGCGGACTGCCTCGGCCTGCTGCGCACCCTCATGGCCCACCCGTCGCCCGACCCCCGCCCCTCATGGCCGGCGCTGCGCGCCGACAGTGCCCGCCCGTCGCCCAGCCTTCCCCAAGCTCTCAACTCTGTTCGAGCAGGGGAGACCCCAATCCCCTCACGGCCGGCGCTGCTCGCCGACACAGCTCGTCCGGCAGTCGACCACGACACCCCGGCCGCCCCCGCCCGCCCGCTGATCTCCTTCGACGTCAACTACCGGCCGCACCTCTGGTCCGGCGCGCAGGGCCCGCAGATCCTCCTCGACCTGGCCCGCACCGCCGACGTGGTGTTCGTCGGCGCCGACGAGGCCCTGGCCGCCTGGGGCCTGCCCGACCCCCGGGCGGTCCGCGCGGCGCTGCCCGAGCCGGAGACCCTGGTCGTCAAGCTCGGCGAGGCCGGGGCGCTGGTCTTCCGACACGCCCCGGGCACTCCCGGCCGCGACGAGGAGCCCGCCGGCACCCTCGTACCCGCCCCCACCGTCGACGTGGTCGCCGCGATCGGCGCCGGCGACGCCTTCGCCGCCGGATTCCTCTCCGCCGCCCTGCGCGCCCTGCCGCTGCGCACCCGGGTCCGGCACGGCCACCTGTGGGCCGCCGCCGCCCTCACCGTCCCCGGCGACCTCGCCGCGCCGCCCGCCCGGGCCCTGGCCGACCGCCTTGCCGCGCTCGACGACGACGCCTGGGGGACACTGCACCTCGGCCCCGGCTGGACGGACGCCAGGGAGGCCCCGGACCAGGAGGTACGCACGCAGTGAACGAGCGCAGCGAGAAGACCATCGACAGGTGCGCCCCCGGCGCAGGCCGGGCCGAGCGGAGCGGGGCACGCGCATGAGCCAGACCGTCGACCGGGCGCTGAGCATCCTGCCGCTGCTCGCCGAGGGACCCGCCGACCTCGGACAGGTCGCCGACCGGCTCGGCGTGCACAAGTCCACCGCACTGCGGCTGCTGCGCACCCTCCACGAGCACGGCCTCGTCTACCGCCAGCCCGACCAGCGCTACCGCCTCGGGGCCCGGCTCTTCGCCCTCGCCCAGGAGGCCGTGGAGAACCTCGACGTCCGCGAGATCGCCCACCCCCACCTCGTCGAACTCAACGAGAAGTGCGGCCACACCGTCCACCTCGCCGTCTACGAGGAGAACGAGGTCCTCTACATCGACAAGGTCGAGAGCCGCTATCCGGTCCGGATGTACTCCCGGATCGGCAAGCCGGTGGCGATCACCGTCGCCGCGGTCGCCAAGCTGCTCCTGGCCGACCTGCCCGAGGCCGAGCGCCGCGCCCTCGCGGACAAGCTCGACTACCCCCGCTACACGTCCCGTTCGACGCCCGACGCCGCGGCCTTCCTGGCCGAGCTGGCCAAGGTGCGCGAACAGGGGTGGGCCACCGACCTCGGTGGCCACGAGGAGTCCATCAACTGCATCGGCGCCCCGATCCGCGGCGCGGACGGACGGGTGGCGGCCGCCATGTCGGTCTCCGCACCGAACGTCGTCGTCAGCGCCGAGGAACTCCTCGCCCTGCTCCCGCTGGTGCGCCGCACCGCCGACGCCGTCAGCCGGGAGTACTCCGGCACCACAAGCCCCGGCCACAAGCCGGTCCCGTGAAGCACGTCTGAAGGACACACATGAGCGAGAAGATCGCCCTCACCCCGGCCACCCACACCACCCCGCCCGCGAAGTTCTCGCACGGCGTCAAGAAGGGCAACCTCCTCCAGGTCGCCGGCCAGGTCGGCTTCCTGCCGGCCGTCGAGGGCCAGGCCCCGACGCCGGCCGGTCCGACGCTGCGCGAGCAGACCCTCCAGACCTTCGCCAACGTCCGGGCCATCCTCGAAGAGGGCGGCGCGACCTGGGACGACGTGATGATGATGCGCGTCTACCTCACGGACGTGGACCACTTCGCCGAGATGAACGAGATCTACAACGCCTACTTCGAGGAGCAGGGCCTGACGGCGGCCCCGGCCGCCCGGACCACCGTCTACGTGGGTCTGCCCAAGGGCCTGCTCATCGAGATCGACGCGCTCGCCGTCCTGAGCTGAGGCATCACCCCCCTTGCACCGCCCGCCGTTAGCGCACCGCCGCGCGCACCGTTCGCCGCACGGCACGGCACCCCGTACGACCGGGGTGCCGTGCCGCGGTCCCCCCTGCCTGGACACACCCGGCCTGACAACGGAGTCACCCATGGTCCTCGCTGCCGCGACCCCTGCCCCGCCACCACCGCACACCGGTGGACTGCTGGCCCTGATACCGGGCACGCCCGGCCTCCTGACCGTCGCCGCCCTCGGCATCGCCCTGCTGCTCTTCCTGATCATGAAGGTCAGGTTGCAGCCCTTCGTCGCCCTGCTCGGCGTCTCCATCGCGGTCGGCCTGGCCGCCGGCCTCTCCGTCACCGAACTCTTCGGCACGGTCCAGAAGTCCGACGCGGTCTCCATGATCGAGACCGGGATGGGCGGGATCCTCGGCCACGTCGCGATCATCATCGGCCTGGGCACCATGCTCGGCGCGATCCTCGAAGTCTCCGGCGGCGCAGAGGTGTTGAGCGCCCGGCTGCTGGCCCTCTTCGGCGAGCGGCGCGCCCCGCTGGCGATGGGCCTGACCGGCCTGATCTTCGGCATCCCGGTCTTCTTCGACGTCGGCATCTTCGTCCTGGCGCCGCTCGTCTACGCCGCCGCCAAGAAGAGCGGCAAGTCGATCGTGCTGTACGCCATGCCGCTGCTGGCCGGGCTGTCGATGACGCACGCGTTCCTGCCGCCGCACCCCGGACCGGTGGCCGCGGCCGGCCTGTTCAAGGTCGACCTGGGCTGGGTCATCCTGATGGGCGTGGTGTGCGGGGTGCCCGCGGTGCTGGCGGCCTGGGGCTACGCCGCCTGGATCGGCAAGCGGCTGTTCGTGCCCGTCCCGCAGGACATGGCGGAGGCCGCGGAGGAGGCCCGGGCCGCGGTCGCCGCCGAGCAGGTGACGAGTGGGGGTCCCCCCTGCTCGGAGCTTGTCGGAGAGCTTGGGGGAGACACTCCGCGGGAGCGGCCGGTCGCGCTGGGCACCGTCCTCGCCATCATCGGCACCCCGCTGGTGCTGATCCTGCTGGCGACCTTCTCCTCCATCGCGTTGCCCCCCTCCAGCGGCCGCTCGGTCGTCGAGTTCTTCGGCCACCCGTTCGTCGCCCTGACCCTCGCCCTGCTGCTGGCGTACTACCTGTTGGGCGTGCGGCGCGGCTGGTCCCGCAAGTCCCTGGAGACGGTCTCCACCTCGTCCCTCAAGCCGGTCGGCAACATCCTGCTGGTCGTCGGCGCGGGCGGGATCTTCGGTGCGGTCCTCAAGGGCAGCGGGGTGGCCACCGCGCTGTCGGACACCTTCCACCACGTCGGCCTGCCGGTGATCGTGCTGGCCTACCTGCTCTCGCTGGTCCTGCGGGTGGCCCAGGGTTCGGCGACGGTGGCGATCGTGACCACCGCCGGGATCGTGCTGCCGCTGGTCGAGGCGCAGGGGCTCTCCCAGGCGCATCTGGCGCTGGTCATCATGGCGATCTCGGCCGGTTCGATCTTCGCCTCGCATGTGAACGACGGCGGATTCTGGATGGTCAGCAAGTACTTCGGGATCTCCGAGCGCGACACGCTGAAGTCCTGGACGGTCCTGGAATCGGTGCTCTCGCTCGCCGGATTCGCGATGGCGGCGGTGGTGAGCCTGCTCGTCTAGGAATACGCGGTGTGCTTCACCGGCGGCGGTGTCCCGGAACACGAGGTGGTGTTCCGGGACACCGCCGCATTGCCCCGCACATGGTGCGTGGATCGGCGCAATGACCGGGCTTCGCAGCTCACTTGGCCTTGCCGTACGGCCCTTCCTCGCCTATCGACCGGCACCTGCGGTCCGCGTCAAGTCGAGGTGGTCGAAGGGTCGTTATGGGGTAGGGAACTGCTCGACATTGAGTGTGCACGAGTGTCCTCAAGGTCACATGGGTGAGTTTTCTCGGTTCCGATCGCCGTCTTGATATGTAGTTGCATATTCTGATCTGCGGGTTCTTCAACAGAATCTGTCAAGTGCCTCAGGGAAGGGGGGTGTTGGTCTTGGTTGGCTCGAAGCAGAAGCAGATCCGCCCGATCGAGGTGCCGTTCGTGGCGATAGGGCCGTCGGGCGTTGCTGTGCGTGACCGTCTCAAGTACCTCA
>NZ_JBHVQS010000072.1:0-37746 GCF_042886435.1 Streptomyces sp. NPDC058000 | reverse complement strand
CGCCCGGTTACATTTCGAACCCGGAAGCTAAGCCTTTCAGCGCCGATGGTACTGCAGGGGGGACCCTGTGGGAGAGTAGGACGCCGCCGAACAATTATTTAGCTCCGGTCCCTGAACCTTCTGGTTCAGGGACCGGAGCTTTTTTGTTTGGGATGTGCAGTGGTGGTCGTAACGTGACGTTCAACTGACCTGGACATGCTCCGCGGCATGGGGACAGTGGGAACGCTCAGGTCGGCCGGTGTCCGCGCTGGTGACGAGGTGGTGGTGCCGGCCTACGGCAACGCCGAAGTCGCCCGGGCGGTGGTGGAGTTGGGGGCGGTGCCGGTGTTCGCCGATGTGGATGCCGACAGTTACTGCCTGGATCCGGCGGCGGTGGCGGACGCGGTGACCGGTCGGACCGCCGCGGTGGTGGCGGTACACCGGTTCGGGCGGCCGGCGGATGTGGTGTGGATCCGTGAAGTCGGCCAGCGGTACGGGTTGTTGGTGCTGGTCGACGACGAGCTGGGGGCGCGGCCGGACGGGGCGGAGCTGCGGCGGGAGCACGCCAGGTATCTGGATGGTCGGCTGAGTGGCGTGCGGACGCCGGTGCCGGCGTCCGGGCACCGCTATGAGCGGTACGTGGTGCGGGTGCCGGGGAATGGGCGGCCGGACCGGGATGCTTTCGCGCGGGCGTTGCAGGCCAAGGGAGTTGGCTGCAGGGTGCCGGTGCAGACGCCGGTGTACCGGATGCCGGGGCTGCGACGGGACGTCTTTCTTCCGGAGACCGAGCGGGCGGTTGACGAGACATTGGCGCTGCCGTTGGACGCGGGAATGACGCGGCGTGAGGTGCAGCGGATGGCGGGGGCCTGCAATGCGCTCGGGGGATTGCTGCAGCCGGCTTTCTAGGCAGGTGCGGGGCCGGTTCGGAATTGCCCTGGCCGTGGGGTAGTATTTATCTCGTTGCCGGCCCCAATAGCTCAGTCGGCAGAGCGTCTCCATGGTAAGGAGAAGGTCTACGGTTCGATTCCGTATTGGGGCTCAAATAAGGGAAAGTCCCCCGCCGTTCGGCGGGGGACTTTTTCGTATGGGGTTGACGGAGGAGGGGGTGGTCCCCGCCGTCCGGCCCGATGGGGGCTAGGCGGCGGGGACTTCGGGGACGCGCAGGGCGAGGATGGCCATGTCGTCGGAGGCTGGTTCGGCGGCGAAGCGTTCCACGGCGCGCAGGACGCGGGCGGCGACGGCACCGGCGGTGAGGCCCGTACACGTCGTCAGGACGTCGGTGAGGCCGTCGTCGCCGAGCATGCGGGTGCCCTCGCGGCGTTCGGTGACGCCGTCGGTGACGCACAGCAGGACGTCGCCCGGGTCGAGGGTGACGGTCTGTTCGTAGAGTTCGAGGTCGTCCATGACGCCGAGCAGGGGCTGTGGCTCGGCGGCTGGGGCGACCGTGCCGTCCTGGCGGAGGCGCAGCGGTAGCGGATGGCCGGCGCAGACCACCTTCAGCAGGGCGCTGCCGTCGGGCTGCGGCCACAGTTCGCCGTAAAGGAGCGTCAGGAAGCGGCTGCGGGCGCCCTCGTCGAGGATGGCGGCGTTGAGCCGTTCCAGGACGGCGGGGCCGCCGAAGCCCTCGCGGGCGAGGAGGCGGAGGGCGTGGCGGGCCAGGCCGGTGACGGCGGCGGCTTCCGGGCCGGTGCCGCAGACGTCGCCGATGGCGAAGCCGTAGGCGCCGTCGCGGATGGGGAAGAGGTCGTAGAAGTCGCCGCCGACCTCGTTGCCCTCGCCGGCCGCGCGGTAGATGACCTCGACCTCGACGCCGGGGATGTCGGGGAGCTCCGGGGGCAGCAGGCTGCGCTGGAGCGACTGGCTGATGGCGGTGCGCTCGCTGTAGAGGCGGGCGTTGTCCAGGGCCAGGGCGGCGCGGCGGGAGAGGTCCTCGGCGAGTTCGAGGATCTCTTGGCGGAAGTGTTCCTCGGTGGGTTTGCCGAGGGTGAGCATGCCGATGACGCGGTTGCGGGCGACGAGGGGGAGTACGACGGTCTCGCCGCCGACCGCGGACGCGGTGGCCAGGGTGGCGCCGGGCCCGGTGGAGGGACGGGCGGATTCCTCCAGGCCGAGGCTGCGCAGGGAGGTGCGCAGTGCCGCGTCGTGGGCGGCGTCGGCGGGGGCGGTCCAGACGCGGGCGCCGGGGGTGGGGACGGGCTCGGGCGGATCGACCTTCATCAGCAGGGTCTTGAGGCCGTCGATGCGGTCCTCGTCCTCATGGAGGACGTAGGAGAGTTCTGGTTCCGAGGTCTGGTCGGCGACCGTGTAGACGGCGCACCAGGTGGCGAGGGTGGGGACCGTCATCTGCGCCATGAGGGCGAGTGTCTGGTCGCGGTCGAGGGTGCCGGCCAGTAGGTCGGACGCCTCGACGAGGAACGAGAGGGAGCCGCGGCGGAGCTTCTCCAACTCGGTGAGGCGGGCGCGTTCGACGGCGAGGGCGATGCGGTCGGCGGCGAACTGGAGGCGCAGGGCCTCTTCGTTGGTGTAGCGGGCCGGGCCCTCGGCGGCGACGCCCAGTGAGCCGGTGAGGCGGCCCTCGACCTTGAGCGGGACGGTGACGACCGAGCGCATACCGGTGCCGGCGAGGAGCGGGACGGCTCCGGGGACGGCGGTGAGGTCCTCGTGGACGGCGGGCATCCGGGCGGAGCCGTAGCGTCCGGAGCCGGCCTCGACGGGGACGCGGGCGAACCGCTGGCGGGCCGAGGGCAGGCCCGTCGAGGCGCGGACCTCCAACTCGGTCTCGTCGTCGGTGGCCAGGAGGAGGTAGGCGGCGTCGCCGTCGAGCATGTCGCGGGCGCGTTCGACGGTGCGCTGGAGCAGGCCGTCGAGGTCGTCGGGGGCGGGGGAGCCGATGAAGACCTCGAAGGGGTCGACGGGGCGGCCCTCGGACGAGGTGGCGGCGTCGGCGGCGGGGGGACGCTGGGGGCTCTGGAGGACGGCGCGCTCGTGGTCGCGGACCAGGAGGCAGACGGTGGACGCCTCGCCGTCGGCGTCGCGGACCCGCAGGTGGGAGGCGTAGACGGGGACGACCCGGCCGTCGGCGCCCCTTATGCCGTAGGAGCCCTCCCAGCGGGAGAGCTGGAGGGCCTCGGCGATGCCGGTGCCGGTGCCGGGGGTGTGTGGCCAGGCGGCGAAGTCGGTGAGGGGTTTGCCGATGACCTGTTCGGGGTCGTAGCCGAAGAGGTCCTGGGCGTCCTCGTTCCAGAACGTGACGCAGCCGCCGCGCTCGATCTGGATCACCGCGACCCGGACCCGGCTGTCGGTGACCGGGAGGGCGTCGACGGGGAGGGCGGGGCCGGCGGAGCGGGTGCCGGCCGGGCGTTCGGGGAGGTCGAGGTGGAACCAGACGTGTTTCTGGGCGGTGGTGTATTCCACGCCCCAGCGGGCGGCCAGGGCGCCGCAGAGCAGCAGACCGCGGCCGCCCTCGCGGTCGGGGTGGACCATGGCCTGGCCGGTGCTCTGGAGTGGAATCTCACGTTCGGGGTAGCGGTCGGCGACGGAGATGCGGACGCCGCCGTCGGTGCGCAGGCACAGCACGTCGGCGGCGGTGCCGGCGTGCACCACGGCATTGGTGACCAGTTCGCTGGTGAGGACCACGGCGTCGTCGACGATGTCGGCGTAGCCCCATCCCTGGAGGGTGTCGCGGACGAAGGCACGGGCAGTGGCGACCGAGCGCCCGACCGGCTCGAAGGTGGCGGCGGCCCGCGCGGTGATCACTGGTCTCCTCATGCGTGTGTCGGTGATCTGCTCCCCCATGGTCGCGGTGCCCCTCCGAATACCTGTCGTGCTCGCACCACCGCCCGGGGAAATGCTGGGGCGGGTGGACAGCCGTATGCCAGGTTACTTACCTTCGCCGGGCCCGGGGATGCCGGTCACGTGTCTTTCGCCCCAATCGTGCATCGGGACGGTGTGCGATGCTGCCGAACTGTTATGGCCTGGTTGAGGCATGGTGAAACACTGGGCAAGCATGAAGAGAGAGCCCGGAGAGAACGGTCGACCCTGCGGGAGGGACACGGTGGAGTCTGGCGTAGCGGCGCGGGGCGTAAGCACGCGCACAAAAGGCGGACGATCCCGGAGTAATGGGACGACTGAGGTCGATACAGCTGCACTGAATCGGCTGCTCGCCGCGCTCGTTGCCATGCGGGATGGGAACTTCCGGAAGCGATTGACGGTTTCCGGCGAAGGCGTCATGTCGGAGATCGCGGCGGTCTTCAACGAGGTCGCCGACCGGAATCTGCACCTGACCGGTGAGCTGGCCCGGGTGCGCCGGGTCGTCGGACGTGAGGGAAAACTCACGGAGCGGTTGGAGGCCGGCGCCGCCGAGGGCTCCTGGGCCGCGGCCATCGAGGCGTCCAACGCCCTGGTGGACGACCTGGTACGGCCGGTCTCCGAGGTCGGACGGGTGCTGTCCGCGGTCTCCGAGGGCGACCTGGAACAGCGGATGGATCTGCGGTCGCGGAGTTCGGACAGCTCTTCGGAGCATCCCCTGCGCGGTGAATTCCTGAAGGTCGGGCGGACCGTCAACGGTCTGGTGGACCAGCTCTCCGCCTTCACCGACGAGGTCACCAGGGTGGCCAGCGAGGTCGGTACGGAGGGCAAGCTCGGCGGCCAGGCGCGGGTGCGCGGTATGTCGGGTTCGTGGAAGGACCTCACGGATTCCGTCAACACGATGGCGTCCCGGCTGACCGCGCAGGTGCGGGACATCGCGCTCGTCACCACGGCCGTCGCCAAGGGCGACCTCTCGCGGAAGGTGACCGTCCACGTCGCCGGCGAGATGTTGGAGCTGAAGAACACCGTCAACACGATGGTGGACCAGCTGTCCTCGTTCGCCTCCGAGGTGACCCGGGTCGCCCGTGAGGTCGGTACGGAGGGCGAGCTGGGCGGTCAGGCCCAGGTGCCCGGCGTGGCCGGGGTGTGGAAGGACCTGACCGATTCGGTCAACCTCATGGCGGGCAACCTCACCGCGCAGGTGCGGGGGATCGCCCAGGTCACCACCGCGGTCGCCAGCGGCGACCTCTCGCAGAAGGTCACGGTCAGCGCCCGCGGCGAGGTGGCGCAGCTGGCCGAGACCATCAACACCATGACCGAGACGCTGCGCACCTTCGCCGACGAGGTGACGCGGGTCGCGAACGAGGTCGGGGCCGAGGGGCAGCTCGGCGGTCAGGCGCAGGTGCCGGGTGCCGCCGGTACGTGGAAGGACCTCACCGACTCGGTGAACAACGCCTTCCGCAACCTCACCGGGCAGGTCCGGGACATCGCGCAGGTGACGACGGCGGTGGCCAACGGTGACCTGTCGCAGAAGGTCACCGTCGATGTGGCCGGCGAGATGCTGGAGTTGAAGAACACCGTCAACACGATGGTGGACCAGCTCTCCTCGTTCGGCGCCGAAGTGACGCGGGTGGCCCGGGAGATCGGCGTCGAGGGCGAACTGGGCGGCCAGGCCGCCGTACCGGGCGCCGCGGGCACCTGGAAGGACCTCACCGACTCCGTCAACACCGCGTTCCGCAACCTCACCGGGCAGGTGCGCAACATCGCGCAGGTGACGACGGCGGTGGCCAACGGCGATCTGTCGCAGAAGGTCACCGTCGACGTCTCCGGCGAAATGCTCCAGCTGAAGAACACCGTGAACACCATGGTGGACCAGTTGTCGTCGTTCGCGGACCAGGTCACCCGCATGGCCCGGGACGTGGGCACGGAGGGCCGACTGGGCGGTCAGGCGCGGGTGGACGGCGTCAGCGGCACCTGGAAGGAACTGACCGACTCCGTCAACTTCATGGCGGGGAACCTCACCTCGCAGGTGCGGCAGATCGCCCAAGTGACGACGGCGGTGGCGCGCGGCGACCTGTCGCAGAAGATCGACGTCGATGCGCGCGGCGAGATCCTGGAGCTCAAGAGCACCATCAACACGATGGTGGACCAGCTCTCCGCCTTCGCCGAGCAGGTGACCCGGGTCGCCCGGGAGGTCGGTACGGAAGGCCGGCTCGGGGGGCAGGCGCAGGTGCCGGGCGTCGCCGGCGTCTGGCGCGACCTGACCGACTCGGTGAACGGCATGGCCGGCAACCTCACCGCCCAGGTCCGCAACATCGCGCAGGTCGCGACCGCGGTGGCGCGCGGTGACCTGTCGCAGAAGATCGACGTGGACGCCCGCGGCGAGATCCTGGAGCTGAAGAACACCCTCAACACGATGGTGGACCAGCTCTCCTCGTTCGCCGAGGAGGTCACCCGGGTCGCCCGTGAGGTCGGCACCGAGGGCATCCTGGGCGGCCAGGCCGAGGTCCAGGGCGTCAGCGGTACGTGGAAGGACCTCACCCAGTCCGTCAACTTCATGGCGAACAACCTGACCTCGCAGGTGCGCAACATCGGCGAGGTGACCACCGCGGTGGCCCGCGGCGACCTGTCGAAGAAGATCACGGTCGACGCCAAGGGCGAGATCCTCGAACTCGTCACGACCGTGAACACCATGGTCGACCAGCTGTCGCTGTTCGCGGAGCAGGTGACGCGGGTGGCCCGCGAGGTCGGTACCGAGGGCCAACTCGGCGGCCAGGCAAGGGTTCCGGGCGTCACCGGCATCTGGAAGGACCTCAGCGACAACGTCAACCTGATGGCCAACAACCTGACCATCCAGGTGCGGAACATCTCGCAGGTCTCGGCGGCGGTCGCCAACGGCGATCTGACGAAGAAGGTGACGGTCGAGGCACGCGGCGAGGTCGCGCAGCTGGCCGACACCGTCAACACCATGGTGACCACCCTCTCGTCGTTCGCCGACGAGGTGACCCGGGTGGCCCGTGAGGTGGGCACCGACGGGATCCTGGGCGGCCAGGCCCGCGTACCCGGCGTCGCCGGTACGTGGAAGGACCTCACCGAGTCGGTGAACTCCATGGCCAACAACCTGACCGGCCAGGTCCGCAACATCGCCATGGTCACCACCGCCATCGCCAAGGGTGATCTGACCAAGAAGATCGACATCGACGCGCGGGGCGAGATCCTGGCGCTGAAGACCACCATCAACACGATGGTCGACCAGCTGTCCTCGTTCGCCGAGCAGGTCACCAGGGTGGCCCGCGAGGTGGGCACGGAGGGCCAGCTGGGCGGTCAGGCGCAGGTGCGCGGCGTGGCCGGCACCTGGAAGGACCTGACGGAGTCGGTGAACGAGATGGCCGGGAACCTCACCCGGCAGGTGCGTGCCATCGCCGCGGTCGCCGCCGCGGTGACCCTCGGCGACCACAACGTCCGGATCGACGTGGACGCGGCCGGCGAGATCCTGGAGCTCCAGGACAACATCAACACCATGATCTCCACGCTCCGGGAGACCACCCTCGCCAACGAGGAGCAGGACTGGCTGAAGGGCAACCTCGCCCGGATCTCCGGTCTGATGCAGGGCCGCCGCGACCTCAAGGACGTCGCCACACTCATCATGAGCGAGCTCTCGCCCGCGGTCTCCGCACAGCACGGGGCGTTCTTCCTCGCCGCGCGGCCCGACGTGCAGGAGCTCGGCGCCGAAGGCGGCGGCGGATACGAACTGCGGCTGATGGGCTCGTACGGCTACTCCATGGGCGGGATGCCCACGACGTTCCGGCCGGGGGAGACGCTGATCGGGACGGCGGCGGAGGAGGGCCGCACGATCCTGGTGGAGAACGTGCCCTCCGGATACCTCAAGATCGCCTCGGGGCTGGGGGAGGCGCCGCCGGCCAACGTCATCGTGCTGCCCGTGCTCTTCGAGGACAAGGTGCTCGGCGTGATCGAGCTGGCGTCCTTCCAGCCGTTCACCCAGATCCAGAAGGACTTCCTCAGCCAGATCGCCGAGATGATCGCGACCAGCGTCAACACCATCTCGGTGAACACCAAGACCGAGGTGCTGCTGGGGCAGTCGCAGGAGCTGACCGAACAACTCCGGGAGCGCTCAGCGGAGTTGGAGAGCCGGCAGAAGGCGCTGGAGCTGTCCAACTCCGAACTGGAGGAGAAGGCCGAACAGCTGCGGGCGCAGAACCGCGACATCGAGGTGAAGAACACCGAGATCGAGGAGGCGCGGCAGGTCCTGGAGGAGCGCGCCGAGCAGCTCGCGGTCTCGATGCGCTACAAGTCGGAATTCCTGGCGAACATGTCGCACGAGCTGCGGACGCCGCTGAACTCGCTGCTGATCCTCGCCAAGCTGCTCGCCGACAACGCCGAGGGGAACCTCTCCCCGAAGCAGGTGGAGTTCTCCGAGACCATCCACGGCGCCGGCTCGGACCTGCTCCAGCTGATCAACGACATCCTCGACCTGTCCAAGGTGGAGGCCGGCAAGATGGACGTCAGTCCGACCCGGATCGCGCTGGTCCAGCTCGTCGACTACGTCGAGGCCACCTTCCGGCCGCTGACCGCCGAGAAGGGACTCGACTTCTCGGTACGGGTCTCTCCGGAGTTGCCCGCAACCCTGCACACCGACGAGCAGCGGCTCCTCCAGGTGCTGCGCAACCTGCTCTCCAACGCGGTGAAGTTCACCGACAGCGGCGCCGTCGAGCTGGTGATCCGGCCGGCCGGGGAGGACGTCCCGGTGGCCATCCGCGAGCAGTTGCTGGAGCACGGTTCGCTGCGCGACCCGGACGCCGACATGATCGCCTTCTCGGTGACCGACACCGGGATCGGTATCGCGTCGAGCAAGATGCGGGTCATCTTCGAGGCGTTCAAGCAGGCGGACGGCACCACCAGCCGCAAGTACGGCGGCACCGGCCTGGGCCTGTCCATCAGCCGGGAGATCGCGCGACTGCTGGGTGGCGAGATCCACGCCCAGAGCGAGCCCAACCGCGGTTCGACGTTCACCCTGTACCTGCCGCACAACCCGGGCGGGCTGCCGCCGCAGGGCTATCCGCAGCTGGTAGCCGGCGGGCTGGCGATGGACGCGGAGGCGCGGGAGACCGAGGACGGGCTCCAGGAGAGCGTGGAGCCGCGGCGCGAGACGGGGACCGGTGGCAGTCTCAACCGGCGCCGCCGGCGGGCGGTTTCCGGCGGGGCACAGCGGTTCGCGCTGCCCGGCCAGCCGACGCTCGGGTCGCAGCAACTCTCCGCGGCGGCGCAGCCGGTCGCCCATCAGCCGGAGGAGTCCTGGCTCGGCAACGGGCAGGATCTGGTCGATCCGGGCTTCGAGGGCGGGTTCCACGGCGAGAAGGTGCTGATCGTCGACGACGACATCCGCAACGTCTTCGCGCTCACCAGCGTGCTGGAGCAGCACGGGCTGTCGGTGCTGTACGCCGAGAACGGCCGGGAGGGCATCGAGGTGCTGGAGCAGCACGACGACATCGTGCTGGTCCTGATGGACATCATGATGCCGGAGATGGACGGTTACGCGACCACCTCGGCGATCCGGCGGATGCCGCAGTTCGCCGGACTGCCGATCATCGCGCTGACGGCGAAGGCCATGAAGGGCGACCGGGAGAAGAGCATCGACTCCGGGGCGTCGGACTACGTGACCAAGCCGGTGGACACCGATCATCTGCTGTCGGTCATGGAGCACTGGATGCGCCAGAGGTGACGGGCCGTCCAGTGGGCGTCCAATATGGGATCCGGCAGGATCATCGCGTGCTGACTCAGTGTGGCCGTGGACGTGTGGAACCGCGGGATTCGGGGAACTTTCTCGTCTCTCGCTGCGTTTCTGCTACGTGCACAGTGACATCGCGGTGACAGGGTGTGGCGACAGGCGGGGTGCAGCTACGATGACCGGCACAAGGACGGGCGGCATGACGGAGTCGTCCCCTGGGGCGGCGTCCGGTTCCATGCCGGGGCGAGGAGGACGGGCCATGGTGCAGAAGGCCAAGATCCTCCTGGTCGATGACCGGCCGGAGAATCTGCTGGCGCTGGAGGCGATCCTCTCCGCGCTCGATCAGACACTGGTGCGGGCATCGTCCGGGGAGGAAGCGCTCAAAGCACTGCTCACCGACGACTTCGCGGTGATTCTGCTCGATGTGCAGATGCCGGGTATGGACGGTTTTGAAACCGCCGCACACATCAAGCGGCGGGAGCGCACCCGGGACATCCCGATCATCTTCCTCACCGCGATCAACCACGGCCCGCACCACACCTTCCGCGGTTACGCGGCCGGCGCGGTCGACTACATCTCCAAGCCGTTCGACCCGTGGGTGCTGCGCGCCAAGGTCTCGGTCTTCGTCGACCTGTACATGAAGAACTGCCAACTGCGTGAGCAGGCCTCGCTGCTGAGGCTGCAACTGGACGGCGGCCGGCAGAGCGTCGGCGAGACCAAGGAGTCCGCCGGGCTGCTCGCCGAACTCTCCGCGCGGCTGGCCGCCGTCGAGGAGCAGGCCGAGGCGCTCTCCAAACAGCTCGACGAGTCGGCGGACGCCGCGGCGGTGGCCACCGCCGCGCATCTGGAGCGCAAACTGACCGGCCTGCGGCGGGCGCTGGACGCCCTGGAGCCCGGGGCCGGGGCGCCCGCCGGCTGACGGAGCGTCCGCGGCGGGCTGACGGCCTTTCATGAACCGGGCGCGCGACACGAATGGGTGAAGCGCCGCGCGCTCGTGCCGCGCACGCCGGCGCCTGTAATCTCGTCGGCATGGCCTCACGTACGTCCGGCAAGGGAACCCAGCGCACGGCGGGCCCCTCGAAGCCGCGCGCCGGACAGTCCGGGGGCGCCGCGAAGAAGACCGCCGCCAAGAAGGCGCCCGCGAAGCGGCCGCCGGCCAAGAAGGCCGCGGTCGCCAAGAAGGCCCCGGCGAAGAGGGCGCCCGCCAAGAAGGCCGCGCCGAAGCCGGCGCCGTCGCCGACCGGCGGCGTCTACCGTCTCGCGCGGGCCTGCTGGCTGGGTGCCGCGCACGCCACCGGGGCGGTGTTCCGCGGCTTCGGCCGCGGCGCCAAGAACCTCGATCCGGCGCACCGCAAGGACGGGCTGGGGCTGCTGCTGCTCGGCCTGGCGCTGGTCGTCGCGGCCGGCACCTGGTCCAACCTCTCCGGCCCGGTCGGCAACCTCGTCGAGCTGCTGGTGACCGGTGCGTTCGGGCGGCTCGACCTGGTCGTCCCGATACTGCTCGGCGGCATCGCGGTCCGGCTCATCCGCCACCCGGAGCGGCCGGAGGCCAACGGCCGGATCATCATCGGGCTCTCGGCGCTGGTGATCGGCGTGCTCGGACAGGTGGCGATGGCCTGTGGGTCCCCGGGGCGGGGCGACGGGCTCGCCGCCATACAGGACGCCGGCGGCTATGTCGGCTGGGCGGTGTCCAAGCCCCTGATCTTCACCGTCGGGCAGACCCTGGCGGTGGCGCTGCTGGTGCTGCTGACCGTCTTCGGGCTGCTGGTGGTGACCGCGACGCCGGTGAACGCCATCCCGCAGCGGCTCCGGGCGCTCGGCGCGCGGCTCGGCTTGCTGGAGACCACGGACGACGCGGCGTACGACGACGAGGTGGAGTACGCCGAGGAGTGGCGCGAACAGCCGGCCCGCCAGTCGTACCGGACCCCTCCCGCGGAGTCCGAACCGGAGGCGTTGGAGGAGGCCGCGCTCGCCAAGCGGCGGCGGCCGCGCCGGGCCTCGGCCCAGCCCGCCGACCGGCCGATGGACGCGGTGGACGTCGCCGCCGCGGCCGCCGCGGCGCTGGACGGCGCGGTGCTGCACGGCGTCCAGCCCTCGCCGCTGGTCGCCGAGCTCAGCGGCGGCATCTCCGGGGAGCGTCGGGAGCGCACCGCGGACATCGCCGAGGAGAGCGGTGCGGTGCCGCCGGCCCGGGGCGCGGAGCCGCCCGCGGCCGCCCCGGCCCCCAAGGCCGAGCGTTCCTCGTCGGTGCCGGACCTGACCAAGGGCGGGGTGCCGGACCTGACCAAGGCCGCGCCGGAGCCGACCGGCGACCTGCCGCCGCGCGCCGAGCAGCTCCAGCTCTCCGGCGACATCACCTACGCGCTGCCGTCGCTCGACCTGCTCACCCGAGGCGGCCCCGGCAAGACCCGCAGCGCCGCCAACGACGCCATAGTGGAGTCGCTGACCAACGTCTTCACCGAGTTCAAGGTCGACGCCGCCGTCACCGGCTTCACCCGCGGCCCGACGGTCACCCGCTACGAGGTCGAGCTCGGCCCCGCGGTGAAGGTCGAGAAGATCACGGCGCTGGCCAAGAACATCGCGTACGCGGTGGCCTCCCCGGACGTGCGGATCATCTCGCCGATCCCCGGCAAGTCCGCGGTCGGCATCGAGATCCCGAACACGGACCGCGAGATGGTCAACGTCGGCGACGTACTGCGCCTGGCGGACGCCGCCGGGGACGACCACCCGATGCTGGTCGCGCTCGGCAAGGACGTCGAGGGCGGCTACGTGATGGCGAACATGGCGAAGATGCCGCACGTGCTGGTCGCCGGCGCGACCGGCTCCGGCAAGTCGTCCTGCATCAACTGCCTGATCACCTCGATCATGGTGCGGGCCAGTCCCGAGGACGTCCGCATGGTGCTCGTCGACCCCAAGCGGGTGGAGCTGACGGCCTACGAGGGCATCCCGCACCTGATCACGCCGATCATCACCAACCCCAAGCGGGCCGCCGAGGCGCTCCAGTGGGTGGTGCGCGAGATGGACCTGCGCTACGACGACCTCGCGGCCTTCGGCTACCGGCACATCGACGACTTCAACGCGGCCATCCGCTCCGGCAAGCTCAAGACGCCCGAGGGCAGCGAGCGCGAGCTGACGCCCTACCCGTACCTGCTGGTGATCGTGGACGAGCTGGCGGACCTGATGATGGTCGCGCCGCGGGACGTCGAGGACTCCATCGTCCGCATCACGCAGCTGGCCCGCGCGGCCGGCATCCACCTGGTGCTGGCGACCCAGCGGCCGTCGGTCGACGTCGTCACCGGTCTGATCAAGGCCAACGTGCCGTCCCGGCTGGCGTTCGCCACCTCCTCGCTGGCCGACAGCCGGGTCATCCTCGACCAGCCGGGTGCCGAGAAGCTGATCGGCAAGGGCGACGGGCTGTTCCTGCCGATGGGGGCCAACAAGCCGGTCCGGATGCAGGGCGCGTTCGTCACCGAGGAGGAGGTGGCCGTCGTCGTCCAGCACTGCAAGGACCAGATGGCGCCCGTCTTCCGGGACGACGTCACCGTCGGCACCGCCAAGAAGAAGGAGATCGACGAGGACATCGGCGACGACCTCGACCTGCTGTGCCAGGCGGCGGAGCTGGTGGTGTCCACCCAGTTCGGGTCGACGTCGATGCTCCAGCGCAAGCTGCGGGTGGGGTTCGCCAAGGCCGGGCGGCTGATGGACCTGATGGAGTCGCGGAACGTCGTCGGGCCGAGCGAGGGCTCCAAGGCGCGTGACGTGTTGGTGAAGCCGGATGAATTGGACGGAGTGCTGGCGGTCATCCGGGGGGAGGCTACCCACTAGCACGCACGTGCGGACCCGCTCGTCCGCGCGCGGAGGCAACCGTTTCCCTTGGCGGTACGTCAAGTTGAGGGAGGCGGGGGAGGCTGCTCCGGCCTCCGGCCCCGAGGCAGCGCCGCGGGGCGTTCCGATGGCGTACAAACCCGGCTCTCCCGCTTGCCCGACCCTTTCGCAACACCCCTAGACTGAACTTCCAGCAGGTGGCTACACGCTCGAAAGGCGCCCCCGTGTCCATCGGCAACTCCCCCAACTCCCCCGAAGAGGACCGGCCTTCCGCCGGTCCGGACCGGCCATCGGTCGGCCGAGCCCTCCAGCAGGCCCGTATCGGTGCGGGACTGACCGTCGAAGAGGTCAGTACGGCGACGCGGGTGCGGATCCCCCTCGTGCACGAGATCGAGCAGGACGACTTCTCGCGCTGCGGCGGCGACGTCTACGCGCGCGGACACATCAGAGCGCTCGCCCGTGCCGTCTCCCTCGACCCCCAATCCCTGATCGAACGCTACGACGCCGACCACGGCGGCCGGCCCACCCCGACCGTCGCCGCCCCGCTCTTCGAGGCGGAGCGGATCCGGTCGGAACCGCGCCGCCCCAACTGGACCGCCGCGATGGTCGCGGCGATCGTCGCCGTGATCGGCTTCGCCGGCTTCACGTTCTTCAGCAGTGGCAGCAAGCACCAGGCCGGTCCGATCGCCTCCGACACCGCCAAGGCCGACAAGCCGGGCCCGGCCCCCAGCACCATCCACCCCCAGGCCCCCCAGCCGGCCCGCCCGGCTCCCTCCGACAGCGCCATCGCCGGACTGCCCAAGGACAAGGTCACGATCAAGGTGACCGCCAAGGACGGGCAGAGCTGGATCTCCGCCAAGGACGCCAACGGCAACCTCCTGCAGGACGGGCTGCTCAAGCAGGGGGAGTCGAAGACGTTCACCGACAAGAAGCGGATCGACCTCGTCGTCGGGAACGCCGGTGCCGTACAGCTGTACGTCAACGGCAAGGAGGTCAAGAAGGTCGGCGACGAGGGCTCGGTCGAGCGGCTGAGCTACACGCCGGGGGACCCGCAGGCGGGCTGAGGACCGCCGTCCGGGCGCCTACCGCCGCCCGCCCCCGGGGTCCCGGGACGGGCGGCGGAGACCTGCGCGCCATGGGGGCGTCCGGGACGAAGTAGGCTGAGCCCCATGCCCGAACGCCGTACCGTCGCCCTTGTCACCCTTGGCTGCGCCCGTAACGAGGTGGACTCGGAGGAACTCGCAGGCCGCTTGGCAGCGGACGGCTGGGAGCTCGTCGAGGACGCCGTCGACGCGGACGTGGCCGTCGTCAACACCTGTGGCTTCGTCGAGGCCGCCAAGAAGGACTCCGTCGACGCCCTGCTGGAGGCCAACGATCTCAAGGATCACGGCCGGACCCAGGCCGTGGTGGCCGTCGGCTGCATGGCCGAGCGCTACGGCAAGGAACTCGCCGATGCGCTGCCCGAGGCGGACGGGGTGCTCGGGTTCGACGACTACTCCGACATCTCCGACCGGCTGCAGACCATCCTCAGCGGCGGCATCCACGCCGCGCACACCCCGCGCGACCGCCGCAAGCTGCTGCCGATCAGCCCGGCCGAGCGCCAGGACGCCGCCGGGGTCGCGCTGCCCGGCCACGCCCAGTCCGGTGCCGAGGAGCCGGCGGCCCCGCCGCAGGACCTGCCCGAGGGCGTCGCGCCGGCCTCGGGGCCGCGGGCACCGCTCCGCCGCCGGCTGGGCAACGACCCGGTGGCCTCGGTGAAGCTGGCTTCGGGGTGCGACCGGCGCTGCTCGTTCTGCGCGATCCCGTCCTTCCGCGGCTCGTTCATCTCGCGCCGGCCCTCGGACGTGCTCGGCGAGACCCGCTGGCTGGCCGAGCAGGGCGTCAAGGAGATCATGTTGGTCTCCGAGAACAACACCTCCTACGGCAAGGACCTCGGCGACATCCGGCTGCTGGAGACGCTGCTGCCGGAGCTGGCCGCGGTCGACGGCATCGAGCGGATCCGGGTCAGCTACCTCCAGCCCGCCGAGATGCGGCCCGGCCTGATCGACGTGCTGACCGGCACCGACAAGGTGGCGCCCTACTTCGACCTGTCGTTCCAGCACTCGGCGCCGGGCGTGCTGCGCGCGATGCGGCGGTTCGGTGACACCGACCGCTTCCTGGAGCTCCTGGAGACCATTCGGACCAAGGCGCCGGAGGCCGGGGCCCGCTCCAACTTCATCGTCGGTTTCCCCGGCGAGTCGGAGAGCGACCTGGCGGAGCTGGAGCGGTTCCTCAGCGAGGCCCGGCTGGATGCCATCGGCGTCTTCGGCTACTCCGACGAGGACGGCACCGAGGCCGCCGGCTACGAGAACAAGCTCGACCCCGAGGTGGTCGCCGAGCGGCTGGCGCGGGTGTCCCGGCTGGCCGAGGAGCTGACCGCGCAGCGGGCGGCCGAGCGGGTCGGGGAGACGGTCCGGGTGCTGGTGGACCGGATCGACGACGAGGACGACGGGATCGTCGGGCGGGCCGCGCACCAGGCGCCGGAGACCGACGGGGTCACGCTGCTCACGACCGGCCAGGACGTGCGGCCCGGTCGTATGGTCGAAGCAAAGGTGGTCGCGAGCGAGGGCGTGGACCTCGTGGCGGAGGTGCTGTCGGTGGACGGTACGGGATGTACCGAGGAGGCGGGCAGATGAGCGGAGCCTCGGCTTCCGCCGCCGGGAGGCCGCGCACGACGCCGGCCGTCCGGCAGGCCGGGCTGTGGAACATTGCCAACGTCCTGACGATGCTGCGGCTGCTGCTGGTCCCGGCGTTCGTGCTGCTGCTGATGCACGACGGCGGGGTGAGCCCGACCTGGCGGTCGTTCGCCTGGGCGGCCTTCGCCGTCGCCATGATCACGGATGTCTTCGACGGGCATCTGGCGCGCACGTACAACCTGGTCACCGACTTCGGCAAGATCGCCGACCCGATCGCGGACAAGGCGATCATGGGCGCCGCGCTGATCTGTCTGTCGGTGCTGGGGGATCTGTCCTGGTGGGTGACGGGCCTGATCCTCTTCCGGGAGCTGGGCATCACGCTGATGCGGTTCTGGGTGATCAAGCACGGAGTGATTCCGGCCAGCCGGGGCGGCAAGATCAAGACACTGGCGCAGGGCACCGCCGTGGGCATGTACGTGCTGGTGCTGACCGGGCCGCTGGCCACCTTCCGCTGGTGGGTGATGGCGGTGGCGGTGGTGCTGACCGTGGCGACCGGGCTCGACTACGTGCGGCAGGCCGTGGTGCTGCGCCGGGCCGGACTGGCCCGGGCACGCGCCGAGCTCGCCGAGAGGTCCGCAGAGGACGACGTCCGGTGAGCGCGCCGGGTTCTGCGGCGGCCGGGGCACTGGAGGTGCTCGCCGGGCGGCGGCAGAGCCTGGCGGTGGCCGAGTCGCTCACCGGCGGGCTGGTCGCGGGCGAGCTGACCGCCGTCCCCGGCGCCTCACGGGTGGTGCGCGGGTCGGTCACGGCGTACGCCACCGACGTCAAGCGGGAGCTGCTGGGGGTGGACGGCGCGCTGCTGGCCGCCCGCGGGGCGGTGGACGGCGAGGTCGCCCGGCAGATGGCCGGCGGGGTGCGCCGGGTGCTCGGTGCCGACTGGGGCATCGCGACCACGGGCGTCGCCGGGCCCGAACCCCAGGACGGGCAGCCGGTGGGCACCGTCTACGTGGCCGTCCAGGGCCCGGACGGCGAGGACGCGGTACGGCGGCTGGGGCTGACGGGGGATCGTGACCGGATCCGTCGTGACAGCGTCCACGCCGTGCTCGCGCTGCTGCTCTGCGAACTCACGGAAAATGCGCGGGCACAGGATACGGAACAACACGGGGGGAATGGATGTTTGCAGCCCTGAGTGAACACGTACTCGCTCCCGGCACGCCTGCGGCCCGAGGCGGTACGGTGGGGCGAGAAGGATCCGCAACCGAGGTCCGAGGAGGGAGCCAGCGATGATTCTGCTTCGTCGCCTGCTGGGTGACGTGCTGCGCCGACAGCGTCAGCGCCAAGGCCGCACCCTGCGCGAGGTCTCGTCCTCCGCCCGGGTGTCGCTCGGCTACTTGTCCGAGGTCGAGAGGGGCCAGAAGGAGGCGTCCTCCGAACTGCTCTCGGCGATCTGCGACGCGCTGGATGTGCGCATGTCCGAGCTGATGCGAGAGGTCAGTGACGAGCTGGCACTCGCCGAGCTGGCCGCGTCCGCGGCCGCGACGGACACGGTGCCGGCACCGGTCCGGCCGAAGCTCAATTCGGTGTCCGTCACGTCCCTGGCCGGTGTGCCGGAGGAGCGCGTGACCATCAAGTCCCCGGCCGACGTCGTGGATGTCGTCGCGGCCTGACACCACAGACCAGGCATGGCCGGAGCCCCGGCGGGCAGCAGCCCGCCGGGGCTTCTTGCTGCCCGTGCCCCGTCCCGGCGGGTCCTCGGCCGGACCGGCTGGGCTGCTCGGAGCGGAGCCTCGGCCCGTAGCATGGGGGCTAATCGGAATATTCGCCTGAATATCCTCAATACACCTGAAAAGGAGTATCTGGATGTCTGTGGTCACAAGCACGCTGTCCGAAGCAGCCCGCACCGTCGTCGGCGACGCTCTCCAAGGCGCCCTGGTGGACCTGGTGGATCTCTCCCTGGTCGCCAAGCAGGTGCACTGGAACGTCGTCGGTCCGCGCTTCCGCTCCGTCCACCTCCAACTCGACGAGGTCGTCGCCACCGCACGGCAGCACGCCGACACGGTGGCCGAGCGGGCCGCGGCGATCGGGGTCACGCCGGACGGTCGGTCCGCGACGGTCGCCAAGACCAGCGGTATCCACGAGGCGCCGGACGGTTGGGTCAAGGACGGCGATGTCGTTCGGACGATGGTGGACGCGCTCGGCGCGATCATCGGGCGGATGCGGGAGCGGATCGCCGCCACCGACGAGCCCGATCCGGTCAGCCAGGACATTCTCATCGGCCTCACCGCCGACCTGGAGAAGCACCACTGGATGTTCCAGGCCGAGTCCCGGTGACCGCGGCCGGCTGAGGACGGCCCGGTGACCGGCTGCCGACCGGGGGCGCAGCCGGGGGACTCCGGAGCGCACCGCACGCGCCGGGCGTGCGTCGGTGCGCCCCTGCCGCCGGGTGGCGGGCCCGGTCTAGCGTCGGCCCGAGGAGGCAGGCATGGCGAGGCGTGCGAGGTCCGTGCCGGGACGGTGGATATCCGCGGCGCTCGTCGGGGGGCTGTGGTGGTGGGCGGTGTGCCGGCTGGTCCTGTGGCCGGGCTCGGCGGGTCCGGTGGAAGGGGCGGTGGCGACCGCCGGCTGGGGGCTCAGTCTGCTGCCGGTGCACTGCGTTCCGTGGAGCGGACGGCGTGCGGGGGCGGGAGGTCGTGCCGGGCGCGAGGGCGCGGCGGCGGCCGTGGAGGCGCGACTCACCGAGGTGTGGCGGCGTACCGGGGTGGGGCGGTTCGTCGGAGCGTGGTGGCAGCGTTGCTCGGGGGGCGGGGATGAGCGGCGGTGACGGGCCAATGGGGCTGATAGGGCAGACAGGTCTGACGGGTCTGATGGGGCGTCAATGTGTGGGTGGGGGCGGCTGGCAGGTGGGGCACCAGTAGGTGACGCGTTCCTCGGTGGTGGGGTCCTGGTCGGCGGTGCGGACCGGGGTGCCGCAGCGCAGGCAGGGACGGCCGGCGCGGCCGTAGACCCACAGTCGGCGGTCGCGGTGGGATGCCCCACGGCCCTCGAACGGGCGTGGGCGGTACCCCCACGGAGTGGTGACCCGGGCCGGGCGGTGCTTGTTGGCCTCCAGGAGCTTCTTGGCGAGGGCCGGGGCGCGTTCGGGGGTGGTGAGGCGGCCGACCGGGAGCCAGGGGGAGGCGCCGAGGAGGAAGCACAGTTCGGACTTGTAGACATTGCCGATGCCGGCGAGGTTGCGCTGGTCGAGCAGGGCCTCACCCAGGGGGCGGTCGGGAGCGGCGAGCAGCCGGCGCAGGGCCTCCGCCGGGTCCCAGTCCGGGCCCAGTAGATCGGGGCCGAGGTGGCCGGTGACCTGGGATTCGTCGGCGGTGCGGAGGAGCTCCAGGACGGGGAGGCGGTAGCCGACGGCGGTGTGCGCGGCGGTGCCGAGGACCGCCCGGATCTGGTGCGCGGGGCCGCCGCGCCACCGCTCGGCCGGGGCGTAGAGCTTCCAGGCGCCGTCCATCCGCAGATGGGAGTGGAGGGTGAGATCGCCCTCGAAGCGGGTGAGCAGGTGCTTGCCGCGGGGTACCACCGCCAGTACCTCGCGGCCGGTCAGGTCGACCGTCGCGAGGCGGGGGACGCGCAGGTCGCAGCGGGTCAGCGGGCTGTCGGCCAGTGCCTGGTGGAGACGGTGCGCCAGCCGCCAGACGGTGTCGCCTTCTGGCATGGGGCCATCATGCACCGCCGGGCGGCGGACCGGACCGGGTGGCCTACGTGCGGTCCCGGTGCCCGCCGCCGTCGGGATCAGCCGCGCAGCCGCAGCCCCCGGGGCGTCGGGTGGAAGCCCGCGGCCTCCAGGACGGGCGCGTAGGGGGAGGTGAGGGCGGCGGTGCCGTTGATGCGCTCGGTGGTGAGGGTGCCGACGGCGCCGGCTCGGGCCGCGTCGGTGAGGGTTTCGACGGCGGTCCGCAGGCGGGGGTCGGCGGCGGCCTCGGCCGGGTCGGAGCCCAGCGGCCATATCAGCAGGGTCTTGCCGCCGCGCTCCAGATAGAGCGCCAGCTCACCGTCGACCAGGACGACCAGGGAGCCCGCCTTGCGGCCAGGCTTGTGGGTGGCCCCATGGGGCGGCTCGGGCCAGGGCAGCGCGGCGCCGTACGCATTGGCCGGGTCGGCGGCGGCGAGGACCAGGGCGCGGTGGGGGTACCCCCGGGCGGAGTCCGGGGGAGGTCCGCCGGGGCGGGGCTGCCCCGGGCCGCCGTCCGGGAACGGGGCGTCGGTGCTGCGCTCCCGCTGGGTGCTGATCGCCCGCAGGCGGTCCACCGCGCCGTCCATCGCGAACTGGGCGGCGCCCAGCCCCTCGACGACGTAGCCGCGGCGCGCCTGCCCGGACTCCTCGAAGACGGACAGGACGCGGTAGGCGGCGGAGAATCCGCCGGTGACGCCCTCGGCGGCGACCGCGCCGCGGGTGACGATGCCGTGCCGGTCGAGGAGCGTACGGGCCAGGGCGTGGGCGCGGTGGGTCGGGTCCGCTGCGGGCGCGGGCAGCAGGGACCAGCGGCCGCCGACGGTCGGCGGGCCGGAGCGGGAGGCGGTGGGGCGCGCGGCCGCGGTCAACGTGCCGTACCTGCCCCGGGGGACGGTGCGGCGGGCGCGGTGGGCCGTGGAGCCCGCCGTGCGGCCCGAGCCGAGCAGGGCGCGCAGCGGGGCGAGGGTGTCGTTGGTGAGCCGGCCCGACCAGGCCAAATCCCACAGGGCGTCGGCGAGCTGCGGATCGGTGGCGTCCGGATGCGTGGTGGCGCGGACCTGGTCGGCGATCTGACGGAAGAACAGGCCGTAACCGGGGGCGAGGGCGGACAGCACGGACTCGTGCAGTGCGGACAACTCCAGGGGCAGCGGGGGCTGGAGCAGCAGCGGCGCTGTGTCGGCGAGATGGAGGGAGAGCCAGCCATCCTTGCCGGGCAGGGCGCCCGCGCCGGCCCACAGCACCTCACCGGTGGCGGTGAGCTCGTCCAACAGGGCCGGGGTGTAGCCGCTGACCCGGGACGGCAGGATCAGCTTCTCCAGGGCGGAGGCCGGCACCGGCGCGCCCTGGAGCTGCTCCACGGCGCGGACCAGACCGTCGATGCCGCGCAGCCGGTACGTGGCGGAGGGGGTGGCGGCCGGCGGTGCGGGCGCGCCGGAGGCGGGGGCCGGGCGCGGGAGCCCGACGTGCTGCCACTGGGGGAGGAAGGCGGCCAGCGCGGCGGGCGGCACCGGCTCCAACTCCTCGCGCAGCGCGGCCAGCGAGCGGCGGCGCAGCCGGCGCAACACCTGGGCGTCGCACCACTCCTGGCCGATGCCCTGCGGGTGGAACTCCCCCTGGACGATGCGGCCGGCGGCGGCCAGGCGCTGGAGGGCGCCGTCGGTGACGGCGGTGCCGAGGCCGAAGCGGGTGGCCGCCTGCTCGGAGGTGAACGGGCCGTGGGTGCGGGCATAACGGGAGAGCAGATCGCCCAGCGGGTCCTTGACCGGCTCGGTGAACGACTCGGGGACGCCGACCGGGAGCGCGGTGCCCAGGGCGTCCCGGAGCCGGCCGGCGTCCTCGACGGCGGCCCAGTGCTCGGTGCCGGCGATCCGCACCCGGATGGCGCGGCGGGTCGCGGCCAGCTCCGCGGACCAGGTCGGCTCGGCGCCGCGCTCGGCCAACTCGGCGTCGGTCAGCGGCCCCAGCAGCCGCAGCAGGTCGGCGACGCCCTCGACGTCCTTGGCGCGACGGTCCTCGGTGCGCCATTGGAGCTCGCGCTCCAGCTCCGCCAGCACCTCCGCGTCCAGCAGTTCGCGCAGCTCGGCCTGGCCCAGCAGCTCGGCCAGCAGCCGGGAATCCAGGGACAGTGCGGCGGCGCGGCGCTCGGCGAGCGGGGAGTCGCCCTCGTAGAGGAACTGGGCGACGTAGCCGAAGAGCAGCGAGCGGGCGAACGGGGACGGCTCGGGCGTGGTGACCTCCACCAGGCGGACCCGGCGGGCCTCGACGTCGGCCATCAGCTCCGTCAGACCGGGGACGTCGAAGACGTCCTGGAGGCATTCGCGGACCGCCTCCAGGACGATCGGGAACGACCCGAACTCGCTCGCCACCTGGAGCAGTTGGGCGGCGCGCTGGCGCTGCTGCCACAGTGGGGTGCGCTTGCCGGGGCTGCGGCGGGGCAGCAACAGGGCGCGCGCCGCGCACTCCCGGAAGCGGGAGGCGAACAGCGCGGAGCCGCCCACCTGGTCGGTGACGAGCTGGTCGACCTCGCCCTGGTCGAAGACCACGTCGGCGGCGCCGACCGGGGACTGCTCGGGGTCGTATTCCGCACGGTCCGCGGCAGCGAAGCCGGCGTCGCCGACGCCGTCGAGGAAGTCCAGGCCCATCAGGTCGGCGTCCGGCAGTCGCAGCACGATGCCGTCGTCGGCGTGCATCACCTGGGCGTCCAGGCCGTAGCGCTCGGCGAGCCGGGCGCCCAGGGCCAGCGCCCAAGGGGCGTGCACCTGTGCCCCGAAGGGGGAGTGGATGACGACCCGCCAGTCGCCCAGTTCGTCCCGGAAACGCTCGACGACGATGGTGCGGTCGTCCGGGACGTGGCCGCAGGACTGGCGCTGCTCGGCGAGATAGCCCAGGACGTTGGCGACCGCCCAGGCGTCGAGCCCGGCGGCGGACAGCCGGGCGCCGGCGTCCTCCGGGGAGAGCGAGCCGATCTCACGGAGGAACGCGCCCAGCGCACGGCCCAGTTCGAGTGGGCGGCCGAGCTGGTCGCCCTTCCAGAACGGCAGCCGGCCGGGTACCCCGGGGGCGGGGGTGACCAGCACCCGGTCGCGGGTGATGTCCTCGATGCGCCAGGACGTCGTGCCGAGCGTGAAGACGTCGCCGACGCGGGACTCGTAGACCATCTCCTCGTCCAGCTCGCCCACCCGTCTGCCACCGCCCTTGCCGGAGCTCTCGCCGGCCAGGAAGACGCCGAACAGGCCGCGGTCCGGGATCGTGCCGCCGGACGTCACGGCCAGCCGCTGGGCGCCGGGGCGGCCGGTGACGGTCTGCGCGACGCGGTCCCAGACCAGGCGCGGGCGCAACTCCGCGAAGGCGTCGGACGGATAGCGGCCGGCGAGCATGTCCAGCACGGCGGTGAACGCGGACTCAGGGAGCGCGGCGAACGGGGCCGCCCGGCGGACCACGGCCAGCAGCTCCTCGACGTCCCAGGTGTCCATCGCGGTCATCGCGACCACCTGCTGGGCCAGCACGTCCAGCGGGTTGGTGGGCACCCGCAGCGCCTCGATGGCGCCCGAGCGCATCCGCTCGGTGACCACCGCCGCCTGCACCAGATCGCCGCGGTACTTGGGGAAGACGATGCCCTTGGACACCGCGCCGACCTGGTGGCCGGCCCGGCCCACCCGCTGGAGCCCGGAGGCCACCGACGGCGGCGACTCCACCTGGACGACCAGATCGACCGCGCCCATGTCGATGCCCAACTCCAGACTGGACGTGGCGACCACCGCCGGCAGCCGCCCGGCCTTGAGGTCCTCCTCCACCTGGGCGCGCTGCTCCTTGGAGACCGAACCGTGGTGGGCGCGGGCCAACAGCGGCGGCGCGCCCTTGGCGGCACCTGACTGGGCCATCAGCTCGGCGGGGGAGTGGTGCTCGGGCAGCGTCGTGGCGGAGTCGCCCGCATCGAGCACAGTGCCCACGGTGCGCTCGTAGGCGATCTCGTTGAGGCGGTTGCACAGCCGCTCTGCGAGGCGGCGGGAGTTGGCGAAGACGATCGTGGAGCGGTGGGCCTGGACGAGATCGGCGATCCGCTCCTCGACCTGCGGCCAGATGGAGGGCTTCTCGCCCGTCTCGCCCTCCTGGACGGGGGCGCTGCCGAGCTCGCCCATGTCCTCCACCGGGACGACCACCGAGAGGTCGAAGCGTTTGCCGGACGGCGGCTGGACGATCTCCACCCGGCGCCGCGGAGACAGATAGCGGGCCACCTCCTCCACCGGGCGGACCGTCGCGGACAGCCCGATCCGGCGCGCCGGGCGGTCCAACACCTCGTCCAGCCGCTCCAGGGACAGCGCCAGATGGGCGCCGCGCTTGGTGCCGGCGACCGCGTGCACCTCGTCGAGGATGACCGTCTCGATGCCGGCCAGCGCCTCCCGGGCCGAGGACGTCAACATCAGGAACAGCGATTCCGGCGTGGTGATGAGGATGTCCGGCGGGCGGGTGGCCAGCGAGCGGCGCTCGGCGGCCGGGGTGTCCCCGGAGCGGATGCCGACCCGGATGTCCGGCTCCGGCAGCCCGAGGCGGACCGATTCCTGGCGGATCCCCGTCAGCGGACTGCGCAGATTCCGCTCCACGTCGACGGCGAGGGCCTTCAAGGGCGAGACGTACAGCACCCGGCAGCGCTTCTTCGGCTCCGCGGGCGGCTGGGCGCTCGCCAGTCCGTCCAGCGACGCCAGGAACGCGGCCAGTGTCTTGCCGGAGCCCGTCGGGGCCACCACCAGGACGTCCGACCCTTCGGCGATGGCTCGCCAGGCGCCCTCCTGCGCGGCGGTGGGCGCGCTGAACGCCCCGGCGAACCATCCACGGGTCGCGGGCGAGAACGATGCGAGCGCTGCCTGGGTCATGTCCCCCATCGTGCACCGGACCACTGACAATCCGGTCCTGAGCCGGCCCCGAGCCGGTCGCGAGCCGCGCCCGCCCCGGCCGGACCGCGGCCGTCCACGGTGCGGACGCCCCGCCTCCCGCCCGCCGGCCGGCCGCACAATGAAGGGCATGGTCATGATCAGCGCGGGTGGTGCGCAGGCCGTGCCACAGGTCCGCGGCGAGTGGGCGCGCCACTGGAGCCATCCCGGACTGCCCGGCCTCGACCTGCTGCGTGCCCGCTACGTGCGGCACTCCTTCCCCCGCCACGCCCACGACGGCTACGTGATCTGCGTGGTCACCTCCGGGATCGAGGCGGTCGGCCTGCGGGACGGCGTGGTCCGGGCCGGCCGCGGCGGCATCGTGATGATCAATCCGGAGGTGCCGCACACCGCGCGGGCCGGCGCCCCCGAGGGCTGGACCTACGCCACGCTCTACCCGTCGGCGGAACTCGTCGCCGAGGTCGCCGGCGAGACCACCGGGCTGCGCGGCACCGCGGGCTTCGTCCGGACCGTCGCCGACGAGCCCGATATCGGCCGGCTGATCGCCGGCATCCACCGGGCCGCGGAGGCGGGCAACGCGCTCGCCGCCGACAGCCTGCTGCGGATCGCGCTGGCCCGGCTGCTGCGCGGCCACGGCGGCGCGCTGCCGTCCCGTACGCCCCGTACGGCGGGCACCCGCACCGCCGCCCGGGCCCGCGCCGTCCTGGAGGAGCGGATGGCCGACCCGCCCACCCTGGAGGAACTCGCCCGGGAGTTGGAAACCAGCCCGTTCGCGCTGCTGCGGGCCTTCCGGGCCGCGTACGGCATGCCCCCGCACACCTGGCTCACCGACGCCCGGGTGCGGCGCGCCCGCCGACTCCTGGAGGCCGGCACCCCGCCGGCGGAGACGGCGGTGGCGGTCGGCTTCACCGACCAGCCGCATCTGAACCGGCATTTCACCCGGATCGTCGGGGTGCCGCCGGGCGCGTACCGCCTGGAGCGCGCGGCGGCGGACGGCGGGGCGGGTGTGGACGCCGGGCGTGCGGGGACGCCGGCCCGCGGCAGCGGGAAACGGTAGCCGGCGCTCCAGATACCCGGCAGAACCCCGGTCGACCGGGCGCAAGAACGTACAAGACCGTTCAGGAGGCGTCCTCCTAGGGTCCGGGGCGTGACAGAAGAGGCAGCAGCAGAACAGGTAGTTCAGGCGGATCAGGCGGATCAGGCAGATCAGGTAGATCAAGGGGATCGAGCAGTACGGACAGAGCCCAATCGCGCCGCGGGGACGGAGATACCGACCGCCCGGGGCCGCGCCCCGGGGGAGTTCGGGGCGCATGACGGGCCGCCGCCCGTACCGGCGCGGCCCGACTCCGCCGTCATCAGGGACGCGCTGGGCGTCGGCGTCGCCGTCGGGCTCTCCGGCTTCGCCTTCGGCGTGACCTCCGCCGGCGCCGGGCTCAGCCTCTGGCAGACGTGCGCGCTGAGCCTCCTGGTTTTCACCGGGGCCTCGCAGTTCGCCCTGGTAGGCGCGCTCGCCGCGGGCGGCAACCCGTTGACCGCCGTGGCCGGCGCCTTCTTCCTGGGCGTCCGCAACGCCTTCTACGGGCTGCGGCTCTCCGCTGTCCTCGGCTACCGGGGTGCGGTCCGGCCACTGGCCGCCCACTGGGTCATCGACGAGACCGCCGCCGTCACCCTGGCCCAGCCCGACCGGCGCAGCGCCCGGCTGGGCTTCACCGTCACCGGACTGTCGCTGTACGTCCTGTGGAACCTCACCACCCTCGGTGGGGCCCTGGGGGCCCGGGCGCTCGGCAACACCGACGCCTGGGGCCTGGACGCGGCCGGCCCCGCGGTCTTCGTGGCGCTGCTCGCGCCGATGCTGCGGTCCACCACGGAGCGCTGTACGGCCGGCCTCGCGGTCCTGCTGCTCCTGGTGACGCTGCCGGTCCTGCCCGCCGGCGTGCCGGTGCTGCTGGCGGCGCTCGCCGCACCGGTCGTCCTCGCCGCCCAAGGGAGGTGGCGGCGGTCGCCCGCCCCACAGGAGGCAGCACCCGCGACACCGACCCCACAGGAGCGGGCCGGTAAGGACCACGGCACCACCGGGGAGGACCGGGCATGACCCTCTGGATCGCGATCGGCGCCACCGCCGTCGGCTGCTACCTGGTCAAGTTCCTCGGCCTGTCGGCGCCCGCCGGCGTCCTGGAACGCCCCCTGGTCAAGCGGCTGGCCGCGCTTCTCCCGGTGGCGCTGCTGGCCGCGCTGACCGCGCAGCACACCTTCAGCGACGGCCAGCACCTGATGCTCGACGCCAAGGCCGCCGGCGTCGCCGCCGCGGTCGTCGCGCTGTTGCTGCGGGCCCCGTTCCTGCTGATCGTCGCGGTCGCGGTGGCCGTCACCGCGGGGGTGCGGGCACTGGGCGGGTGACCGCGCCGCCGCGCCGCCCGCGGGGCCCGGCGACCGGCCGACCGGCCGTCCCCGTCAGCCCAGTGGCCGCCCGTACGCCCGGAGCGTGAGCAGCGCCTCCAGCGTCACCATCGGGCGGCTCTCCAGCTCCGTACCGGGCGCCCAGAGGCGCCAGGTGACGGGCCATCCGCCGTCCGCCCCCTGGAGCGCGACGAGGTGGTCCAGGGACCGGTCCATCTCCTGGTCGGTGAACCAGCCGCGGGCCAGCGAACCGGGCGCGGCGGCGAAGTGGTAGGCGAAGTGGTGCTCCCCGGGGGCGTACCCCTCCGGCACCGGGGCCTCGGCCGCCCGCGCCGGATCCAGGACGACCAGGCCCTGTTCGCGGACCAGTCGGCCCAGGCGCTGCGCGGCGGCGGCCGCCCGCGGCCGGTCCGGGGCGCCGTTCAGGAAGGCCACCGCCGCCGCGGCCTCGTAGGGGTGGGTCTTCTCCAGGGACTCCACGACCGACCAGCAGTAGTCGGTGGCCCGGAACAGCCAGGCGTGCCACACCTGATTGCGGTGCAGCAGTCCCACCACCGGGCCGGTGGCCAGGAGGGAGCTCGGCGGGTCGTCCACCACCGGGATCCAGGGCGCGGCCGGATAGCCGCGCAGCGAGGGGTGCACCGCCGGCAGCGCCCCGTCGGATGTCGAGATCCCCGTCAGGTAGCGGCAGATCCGCTCCACCCGGCGGCCGTCGCACCGCTCGATGCGGTCCAGGACCTTCAGCGCGTGCGCGGTGTGCAGCGGCTGGCTGACCGGGCCGCGCAGGTCGGGTTCCAGGGCGTGGCCGTAGCCGTCGTCGTCGTTGCGGTACGCGGTGAGCGCGGTCTCGACCGGGTCCGCGCCGCCGCCGAGGAAGTGGTACGCGAAGAGCCGCTGCTCCAGCAACCGGGCGGTCAGCCAGACGAAGTGCTCGGCGCGCGCCAGAGGGGACGCTGGGGGGCTTACGTTTTCGGCCATGGCCCGACCGTAGGGGCCAAACCCCTTTGCGGCACGGGCTCGGGGCCCGCTGCCCTCCGAGGGCGGGATCCTGGAGGCATCCGGTTGACGGCCTCCTTCGTGGACGCGGGGCGTCTCCAGGGGTGGGACGGGGATTGCGGGTTCGCGGTGCGCATGCTGCAATGCCGCGCGTGATGGGTCAACTCCCGCTCCACAGACGCCTCTTCCTGGACCTCGCGCGGCTCGCGTCCGCGGCGTGTCGTCCGGCGGGTCGCTGACCCTGCACCGTTCGCCCCTTTCGTCCGTCTACGTTCCGGGCGTCAGCCGTCCCGGACGGCGGCCGCGTCACCGTGTCCGACGGTTGCCCCGTGCAGGACCGGCCGCCCCGGATACCGACGGTCGTCGCACCGGCCGACCCGAGGGGGCGTCAACCAGTCGCCCCGGCAGGCCGATTGCCCGGCGCACCGTCCCGTACCACCGCTTCCGTCCCTGACCGTGCGACCCGCGTGTGCGCCGTCCCGCTCGCGCTCCCCGCGCGCCCGACTCCGGTGCGTGCCTTTCCCGATCCCGATCCCGATCCCGAATCCTGGAGCCGATTCATGCCCACTCGCAGCACTCGCGTTCTCGCGCTCGCCGCCGCCCTGGCCGCCGTCCTCGGTACGGCGGGGCCGGCGCGGGCCGCGGCCCCGCCCGCCAACCCGTACCTCGCCGCGGGCGGAGCGGGGGCCATGCACGGCGACACCGCCTCGTCGGACACCACGCCCCGCAGCGGCCCCGGGACGGGCGAGACCGTCAGCCATCGCACGGCGTTGCAGTCCGCCTGCCCGACCGTGCTGGCCGGGTCGGACGGCTATCCGGTGGCCGTCTGCACCGGCATCTTCGACCGGGCGCCGCACGTCCACCTGCTCGACCCGGCGACCGGCGCCTCGCTCACCGAGCTGACGCTGGCCAAGTCCAGTGTCCTGGGCGGCATCTACAGCTATCTGGACGAGCGGGACCGGCTCGTCGTCGCCGACGGCTCCGGTGACCTGCTGCGGATCGCCCACGCCCGGAAGGCCGACGGCGGATGGGAGCTGAAGGTCGTCGAGCGGACGCCGCTGACCGGCGCCGTATCGTCCGGGGACAGCGTGGTCGGGCTCTCCCCGGACTGGCGGGGGCGGGTGTGGTTCGCGACCGCGCACGGCCTCGTCGGCACGGTCGACACCACCACGAAGGCGGTGCGGACGACGGACCTCGGCGAGGCGGTGGCCAACTCCCTGTCTACGGCCCCCGAGGGCACCGCGGTGACCACCGACCACGCGCTGTACCTGCTGCGCGCCGGCGCGGACGGCGCGCCGCGGGTGGTGTGGCGGCGGGCCTACGACCGCGGGCCGGCCCGCAAGCCGGGGCAACTCAGCCACGGGACGGGGGCCACACCGACGTTCTTCGGGCCGCGCACCGGCTCCGAGTACCTCGCGATCACCGACAACGCCGCCCCCCAGGAGCACCTGATCGTGGTGTCCACCGAGGACGACCGCACGGTGTGCCGGATACCCGTCCTCGACCCCAATGGGAGCGGCACCGAGAACTCGCCCATCGGGGCGGGCAACAGCGTGTACGTGGCCAGCACCTACGGCTATCCGTACCCGGCGGTGCCGGACGGCGCGGGTCCGGCGGAGCCCGCGAGCGCACCGTTCACCGGTGGACTCACCCGGGTCGACATCGACCGGGACGGCGGCGGCTGCGCGATCCGCTGGGACACCCGGATCCGCTCGGCCGCGGTACCCAAGCTGTCCGTCGCCGACGGCACGCTCTACACCGTGGAACGCACCGGCGTCCTGGATCCGGCGCGGACCGGCATCCTGGACCGTTACGACTTCCTGGGCGTGGACGCGGAGACCGGCCGGGTGACGAGCCGTCGCCGCCTGGGGACCGGGTTCCTCTTCGACACGCTCCAGATGGCGGGCAACGCCACGCCCGGCGGGGTGTGGTGGCAGGGCACCCTCACCGGGGTGGTGCGGATCGCGCCCAAGTGAGCCCGGACGCACCGGAGCCCGGCCGTGGCGGTGCACGGCCGGGCTCCGGCGGGTCATGCCGAGCGGCGGGTCACTCGTACTCGTCGCCCTCGTAGTAGTTGTTGACGACGACCTCGGGCTCGTCGTCGCTGAACGCCTCGTTCAGCAGTGCACCGCCGACCAGGCCGGCGGCGCCGGCGCCGATCAGCGCGCCGGTGCCGAAGCGCCGGCCGCCGCCCTGCTGGTGGTCGGGCTGCTGTGCGTAGCCCTGCTGGGGGTAACCCGGCTGCGCCTGCTGCGGGTAGCCCTGCTGGGCGGGCTGCGGATAGCCGGCCTGGGCCGGGGTGTAGAACGGCGGGGCGGTGGTCTGCACCCGCTGCGCACAGCCGCCGCAGGTCTGGACCTGGCGCGGCACGCCCCACTGCGGGGACCACAACACGGGCGTCATCCCGGGGCCGTGGCTGGGGTCGAAGAAGCAGGTCATGTCGGAACTTCCTGTCGGTTGCGGTGATGTGGCAGGGGTGAGACCCGGTCCGGACGCTGCCGTTCCGGCGGCCGCCGCCACGGCCACGGACGTCGCCGTGGGCGTGGGCGGTGCCGGCGGGGCGGCGGGCCCGGTGGAGGGTCCCCCCTGCTCGAACGGTGTCGAGAGCGTGGGGGCGGGCGGCGCGGGCTGGGCCGGCGCGGCCGCGGGGGCCGGCTCCGCGCGCAGCACATCGACGCCGTAGTCCTGCGCGATACCGGCGAGCCCGGAGGCGTAACCCTGGCCGATCGCGCGGAACTTCCAGTCCGTGCCGTGGCGGTACAGCTCGCCGAAGACCATGGCGGTCTCGGTGGCGGCCTGGCCGGCGAGGTCGAAACGGGCCAGCTCGGCGCCGCCGGCCTGGTCGACGACGCGGATGTACGCGCTGCTGAGTTGGCCGAAATTCTGTCGGCGCTGCTCGGCCTCGTAGAGCGAGACGGGGAAGACGATCTTGGCGACCTCGGGCGGGACCGTGGCGAGGTCCACCTCGATCTGTTCCTTGTCCTCACCGGTGGGGCGGCTGCCGGAGTGCCGCACCGCGCCGTCGGGGCTGGTGAGGTTGTTGAAGAAGACGAAGTGCTGGTCGGAGAGGACCGTGCCGGACTCGCCGCACAACAGCGCGCTGGCGTCCAGGTCGTGGCCGGTCCCTGCGGCGGCTCCCACCTGCCAGCCCAGCCCCACCCTGACGGCGGTCAGACCTGGGGCCTGTTTGCTGAGCGACACATTGCCGCCCTTGGTCAGGGCCACGCCCATGAGCTTCCTCCATCACGTTCCCGGCATCCGGCGTCCGTCGGCTACAACGCCAAGGAAATCAGCAAGGTTCCCTATCTTGCGCAATGCTTGAAGTATGCGGTTGTGCTGACGTCAGAAGCGCGCCACCAGCGCGTCCTGACGCCTTCCTGTCGCCGTTCTGGCACCGTGCGACGGTCTTGTCACCGTGCGACCGCGCGGCCGGCCTGCGTCCAGTTCTCGTGCAGTCGGTCCAGGTAGGACTGGGCCTGGCCGCCCGGTGGGGTGCCGCGGGCGAAGGCGAGCATGTTGCCCGCGCCGGCGTTGTAGCCCAGCGCCAGCAGCTCGTCGCGGGTGTGTCCGGCGGGCCATCGCGCGGGCAGTTGGCGGTTCAGGTCGTGCAGGTACCAGGCGGCCGCCTCGACGGCGAGGGTCCGGTCGTCCGGTAGCTCCTCCCACTTCCGATCGGCGAAGTCCCGCCCGCGCTTGACCTCGTCGAACGCGGCCCGGTGCATGTTGGCGACCCCGAACGCGGCATCGGGTTTGTAGCGCTGCCAGGCCCGCTCCAGCGCCGGATCGTGCGGTTTGTACGCCTCGTTGTAGAGGATCGCCATCAGCAGCCGGGGGTGGACGCCGGCCGCCGTCGCGTACTTGCGCACCGCGGCGGCGCAGTCGGCCGGGTCGTACGCCCCGTCGGGTCGCGGGGTCGTGGCGCCGCCGCCGGGCGTCGCGGACGGGGCGGCGTCCGGGGCGGCGGACGACGTGGTGGACGGGCGCGGTGCGGCGTCCGGGGCGGTGCCGTGGTCGGTGTGCGACACGGCCCAGACGGCCAGGGCGGCACCCGGCAGCACCAGCCACCGCCACCGCACCCGGGAACCAGCCATCTCCCGCTCCTTCCGTTACGCGCCGGACCGGCGCTGTACCAGCGCCGTACGGGCGCCGTGTCCAGCGTGCCGCTCAGCCGACGTTGACCCCGAAGTCCTGGGCGATACCGCGCAGTCCCGAGGCGTAGCCCTGGCCGATGGCGCGGAACTTCCACTCCGCGCCGTGCCGGTAGACCTCGCCGAAGACCATGGCGGTCTCGGTGGAGGCGTCCTCCGTGAGGTCGTAGCGGGCGATCTCCCGGCCGTCGGCCTGGTTGACGACCCGGATGAAGGCGTCGCGGACCTGGCCGAAGCTCTGGCCGCGCTCCTCGGCCTCGTAGATGGAGACCGGGAAGACGATCTTGCCGACCTGGGGCGGGACCGTGGCCAGGTCGACCTGGATCTGCTCGTCGTCGCCGTGGCTGCCGCCGGTGAGGTTGTCGCCGGAGTGCACCACGGAACCGTCGGGGCTGGTGAGGTTGTTGAAGAAGACGAAGTGCTGGTCGGAGAGGACCCTCCCGGACTGCTCGCACATCAAGGCGGAGGCATCGAGGTCGTAGTCGGCGCCGGTGGTGGTCCGGACGGCCCAGCCCAGGCCGATGGTCACCGCGCTGAGGCCCGGGGCCTCCTTGCTGAGCGAGACGTTGCCGCCCTTGGACAGGGTCACACCCATGAAAAACCCTCCAGCAGTCCTGAAACCTGTCTGTGTTGTCGTTCTGGACAACGCGGGGAACCTCATGTTGGTTCCATGGTTGCGCAATATCTAAAATGTCTGTGGACGTGCGTACGGCAGTGGCGCGGCGCACCGGTGACCCACAGGGAGTGGCGGGATGTTTCTGGGAATGAGTACCCCCGATCTGCTCGTCGTCGGCATCCTGGCGGTGCTGCTCTTCGGGCCGGACAAACTGCCGGAGTTCCTCAAGAACGCCACCGCGCTGCTGCGCAAGGTACGGAACTTCTCCGAGCAGGCGAAAGAGGAAGTGCGCACCGGACTGGGCCCGGAATTCAAGGATTTCGAGTTCGAGGACCTGCATCCGCGGACCTTCGTCCGCAAACAACTGCTCGGCAACGACGACCTGGGAATCGGGGAACTCCGCGACGGGATCGGGGAGCTCCGCGCCGCACTCGACCCGGAGCCGGTGGCGGCACCGCACGAGAGCCGGGTTCCGGTGGACCTCCGCAAGCGGTCGGTGGACGGCGGGCGCTCGGGGGAGCGGCCGCCGTTCGACGCCGACGCGACCTGAAGGGCCCGGCCCGCGCGCCCGGCCGGGCTTCAGCCGCCCAGACGGCGGAGCCGGGCCGGCGAGGCGTCCGCACTACGGGCGGTGAGTTGGACGACGAGCTTCCGCGTCACCGCGACCGTCTCGGGGTCGTCGACGAAGTACACCACTCGTCGGCCCTCGCGGCGGGAGCGGACCAGGCCGGCCAGTTTCAGCTTGGACAGGTGCTGGCTGATCGCGGGCAGCGCGCCGCCGACCCGTTCGGCGAGTCCGCTGACGTCACTCTCGCCCTGGGCCAGTGCCCAGACGATGTGCAGCCGCGGGGGAGAGGCCAGCAGTCCGAACAGCGCGGCCGCCTCGGCCAGCACCTCGGTGGACGGGTCGGTCATCGCGCCCGTACTACCGCCCGCACCCTCGACGCTCTTCACCACTGCGGCTCTCCCCGTTTCTGGCCCCCGGACGGCCCAGTCTAGGCGGCGCACCCCCGGCCCGTACGGTCGCCGGTGCGGACGGTGTTACGGATACGGGCGGGGGCTCGGGGGGCCGCCGGTGCCACCGGCGGCCCCCCGAGCGTCAGTTGACGCAGGGGATGCCGCCCTCCTTGACGGAGTCGCCGGCGAAGGCGTCGGACGGCACGGGCGCCGGAGCGTTGTCCTTGGCGCCCGGTGCGGTGGACTTCTCCGACGTCGCCGGCGGGGCGGTGAAGTCGGCGCCGAGGATGACCTGCACGTGGCCGGCGGGCACCGAGGCCGAGGAGACCGGCGCGGCGGTGCTCAGGCGGTCGGCGATCTGCTGGGCGGCTTCCTGGGCGCCGGCGCCGTAGAGGATGGTGGTCCGCTGCCGGGGGGCGGCGTTGTCGGCGCGGCCCGCGGTGTAGCCGAGGGCGGCCAGCGCCTTGAGCTCGTCGCCCGCGGCCCCCGGCTTCACCTTCCCGGCGCCGTTGAGGACGTCGACGGTCGCCGGGGCGGCCTTCGTGGACGGCGACGGCGCGCCGCCGCCCGATCCGTCCGGGGAAGCGGATTTCCCGCCGATCAGGGACTGCACGATGGACTGGATCTTGGGGACGTCCACGAGGTTGACGGACTCGCGGTTGCGGGTGCCGAAACCGGCGATGGGCAGGGTGTGGAACACCACGTTCCCGCCGGTCAGGTTGGTGGCCTGCTGGGCGAAGTCGAGCACGTCGAACTTGCTGTCGATGACCAGGTCCTTCTTCACCACGTCGAACAGCCCCTGGAGCTTGCCCAGATCACCGAAGACCCCCTCGGTCTTCAGCTTGTGGGTCACCGACGACAAGAACGCCTGCTGGCGGTGGGTGCGGTCCAGGTCGCCGCCCTCCAGGCCGTGCCGCTGCCGCACGAACGCGAGCGCCTGCTTGGGGTTGAGCTGCTGATGACCCGCGCCGAAGTCGGCACCGGAGTACCGGTCCTTGACCGGGTGCTTCAGACACACCTCGATCGGCTGGAGGACCTTGGCGATGTCGTAGAAGCCCAGCAGGTTGACCTCGGCGAAGTGGTCGATCGGCACCTGGAGGAAGTTCTGGACGGTCGCCAGCGTCGCCTCCCGGCCGGCCTCCCGGCTCTTGCCCTCCAGGTCGGCGCCCTTGACGCCCTGGGCGGAGAGCTTGTCGTGGGCGACCGTGTAGGCGTTGCCGTACGCCTCCTTGATCTTGAAGTGCCCCTGGGAGGTGCCGTCGCCGTTGAACGTCTGCACATAGTCGTCACGCGGAACGGAGAAGGCGGTGACCTTCCCGCCGTCCGCGGGAATGTGCATCAGGATCAGGGTGTTGGTGTTGTAGTACCCGATGTCGCTGGAGCCGGCGTGCAGCTGGTCCTTGACGAACTCCCGCGGCAGGTCGTTGCCGTTCATGTCCTTGCGCGAATCCAGGCCGATCAGCAGCAGGTTGACGGAGTTGTCCAGGTGCTTGGGTGCGTCCTTGCCGCCGATGGCGCTGAGCGCGTCGGAGGTGTTCAGCCCGCTGCTGACCCAGTTGTACGCCGCCCAGGACACCCCGCTGGCCAGGAGGACCAGCGCCGAGGAGAGGGCCAGTGCGGTCCGTCCGACGACGACCAGGGGGGAACGTCGCCGCCCGTCCTGCCCGTTGGGCGCGCGGCGGCGCGCGGCCCGGCCGCCCGTCCCGCCGGACTCCCGGTCATCCGGTCCGTACGGACTCCGCCCGTAGGGGCTCCGCTCGTCATGCACCGCTGTTCCTCCCGCTCCGCTTCCGGTCGCCGCGCCGGCCGGCTCGTATGTTCCGGACCACCAGCCCCACGATCAGCACCGCCTCGGCCGCCGCCATGGCCGGGAACCCGTCCACGGCCCAGCGCACCGCCGCCGTCGCCAGACCCTTGCCCTGGACGGTGGTGATGCCCGCCATCTGCTCGCACGCCACGGTGACCACCGCCACCACCAGCGGCGGTGCAGATATCAGCCACCACGCGCCGGCCCGGGTGCAGGTCTTCGCGACCAGCGCCGCACCGAGCGCCGCGGCCACCGCGAACACCCAGCCCGGCCGCCCGCCGAGCGCCATGTCGACCGCGGCGCCGGCGACCGCCACCACCAGTGCGACCAGGGCGGCGCGGCCCGACCGCCGCCCGTGGCCGGCCCGCCCCGATCGCGCGCCGGCCCGCCCGGGAGCCGGCCCGATGCCGTCCGCCCCCTGGTACCGGTCCCCGCGGCGACGGGGGCCCGGCACCCGGCGTGACACCTGTGCCGGATCTCGCGCCAGGTCGTCGTACCCGTTCGGGGCTTCGGTGCGCTGACCTGTCATTGGCATCCTTATGGACGGCCGGACCGGCGAGGCGGTCGCGGGGCGTGCCGCGCGGCGGCAGAAGAGGGCGGTTCCGGCCAGGAAGACGACGATTGCGCCGAGCCGGTTTCACATTTGACTGCTCGATTGCGCAATCTAGCAAGTGTGTGGGGGTGATCGGACCAGCCGTCCGGGGCGCGCCGCGGCCGGCCGGGACCCGGGCGACCGGGCCGCGACGCCCCGGTGGTGCGGACGGCGGACCCGGCAGCGGCCCGTCCTCGCTGGCCTTCCGTCCGGCTCCGGCGGTATGAAGGAGCTGGGCTCGAACGCCCCCTCGGGCGCTCGCGCGAAGCGGCGGGAAGCCGGGGAAGGTGCAGGCCGGAGTGGGTGTGAGGCGGGAATCATGCGGTTGACGGTGTTCTGGGAGCGGATGGCGGACCACTTCGGTACGGCCTACGCCGACTCCTTCGCGCGCGATCACGTGATGTCGGGGCTCGGTGGCCGCACCGTCCACGAGGCACTGGCGGCGGGGTGGAGCGCCAAAGAGGTGTGGCGGGTGGTCTGCACGGCGATGGACGTACCGCAGAACAAGCGGTGAGCGGGCGGCGGCCGGGTGTCAGCGCGGTGCGCGACACTTGGCTGCGTGTCCGTGACAGATGAGATCAGCAGCCACGACGGCCCCCGCCCCGGCGACCCGCCGCAGGACCGGTCCGATGGCCGACGGGCGGAGCGGATGCCGCGCTGGCTCCCGCGTGCCATGGTGCTCGCGCTCGCTCTGGTGGCCTGCTTCCAGCTGGCCACCTGGGGCTTCCACCAGCTGATCGGCCTGCTGCTGAACGTGCTCATCGCGTTCTTCCTGGCGCTGGCCATCGAGCCGGCCGTCGACTGGATGGCCGGCCGCGGCATGCGGCGCGGGCTCGCCACCGGCCTGGTGTTCCTGGCGATCCTGGTCGCCACGGTGGGCTTCTTCACGCTGCTGGGATCCATGCTGGCCGGCCAGATAGCCACCATGGTCGAGGAGTTCCCGCAGTACCTGGACTCCGTCATCAGCTGGAGCAACAGCACCTTCCACACCCACCTCTCCCGGGTCCAGGTGCAGAACAACCTGCTGAACTCCGACTGGCTGCAGAAGTACGTCCAGGACAGCGCCAACAACGTCCTGGCGGTCTCCGCCCAGGTACTGGGCGGGCTGTTCAACCTCCTCACCGTCGCGCTGTTCTCGTTCTACTTCGCCGCCGACGGCCCCCGGCTGCGGCGGGCGCTGTGCTCGGTGCTGCCGCCCCGTCGGCAGGCCGAGGTGCTGCGCGCCTGGGAGATCGCGGTCGCCAAGACCGGCGGGTACCTCTACTCCCGCGGCCTGATGGCGCTGATATCCGGGGTCGCGCACTACGTCCTGCTGGAGATCCTGGGCGTGCCCTACGCCCCGGCGCTCGGCATGTGGGTCGGCCTGATCTCGCAGTTCGTGCCCACGATCGGCACGTACATGGCGGGTGCGCTGCCCATCCTGATCGCGTTCACCGTCAATCCCTGGTACGCGCTGTGGGTCTTCGGCTTCGTCGTGGTCTACCAGCAGTTCGAGAACTACCTCCTCCAGCCCCGGATCACCGCAAAGACCGTGGACATCCACCCCGCCGTCGCCTTCGGCTCGGTGGTCGCCGGTACGGCCCTGATC